>CALXGF010000031.1 GCA_944387735.1 uncultured Oscillospiraceae bacterium | reverse complement strand
AGATGTCGCGTAGTTGGTCGAGCGCGCACGATTGGAAATCGTGTAAGGGTCAAAAGCTCTTCGAGAGTTCGAATCTCTCCATCTCCGCCATGTCGGAGCAAGCGTTTTTGACGCTTGCTCCTTTTTTTACAACCGGAGCCTTCGGCTGCGGAATCTGAAGAAAGGAAAGGTAATTTACTATGAGCGTTCCTGTGGACGATGCCGTCACCGGCGTGGTGAGCGACGCCGTCGGCGAGGCCGTGGGCGGGGCCGTGGGCGACGCCACGGAGCTGTTCACCACCCTGGGCATGGATGTGGTCACCGCCGCCGTGGCGGGGAAGATACTCTCGGCCCTTATACTTACTCTTGTCTGTCTGGTCATTATCAAGATAATAACCAGGATACTCTACAACATATTTGAAAAGACCCATTTCGAGCGGGGTATGAAGGACTTCCTTCTCTCCGCCTCCAGAGTCTCGCTGTGGTTCATAGCCGCAATAATCGTGGCTACCACCCTGGGCATAGACGCCGCTTCCCTGGTGGCTGTGCTCTCCGTGGCAGGTCTGGCCCTGTCCCTGAGCATCCAGGGCATTATGACCAACCTCTTCTCAGGCATTACCCTGCTGGCCACCCGCCCCTTCCTGGCCGGGGATTTCGTTGAGATAAACAGCGTATCCGGCACGGTATGTACCATCGGGCTGTTCTACACCACGGTCACCACCGCCGATAACAAAAGCATATCCATACCCAACAACGAGATAACCAGCTCCAAGGTGATAAACTACACCCACGAGCCAATGCGCCGGGTAGAGCTGCTTTTCAGCGCCAGCTATGACAATTCCACTCGGCAGGTGAAGGATGCTCTCACCGAGGCCATAAACTCCGACAGCCGCATCCTCACTGAGCCTGCGCCCTTTATCGGCCTCAGCGCCTACAAGGACAGCTGTGTGGAATACATCCTGCGCATCTGGTGCAAAAGCGAGGACTATTGGTCGGTATACTACGCCCTCAACGAGGCGGTGCGGGAGAGCTTCCTGCGCCACGGCGTGGAGATGACCTACAATCATCTGAACGTACACATGGTGAAGGATTGAACACAGTCAAGGCGGACAAGCGCAACAAATAGCAAAGATCAAGGGCGGGGGAGCCGGGCTCCCACGCCCTTGATCTTATTATTCTTATTTTCTCTTTCCCCGAAGTCTTACAGCTTTTCCCCGCCGATATACACGGCCTTGGGGCTGAGCCGGGCGTCGCAGACCACGAAGTCGGCTAGCTTGCCCTCCTCTATGGAGCCTATCTCCCCGGCGCAGCCCAGCTCCCTGGCCGGGATTATGGTGGCGGAGTTTATGGCCGTGGCCGCAGGGATGCCGAAGTCTATGGCGTTGAGCATGCACTTATAAAGATTGGTGGCGGAGCCGGCTATGCTGCCGTCGGCCAGCCTTGCAATATTGTCCTTGAGATAGACCTCCTGGCCCCCCAGCTCATAGGCCCCGTCCGGCATGCCGCAGCAGCGCAGAGCGTCGGACACCAGACAAATGCGCCCCGGGAAGAGCTTGAAGGCCATGCGAACGGAGCTGGGGTGTACATGGAGCCCGTCGCAGATGAGCTCGGCAACAACGCACTCCCGCTCTGAGGCGGCCCCTATGACCCCCGGCTTGCGGTGATGGATGGGAGGCATGGCATTGAAAAGGTGGGTCAGGTGCCGGGCCCCCTTCTGGAATATGGCGGCGGCCTGCTCATAGTCGGTGTCGGTATGGGCCACGGACACGGTGCAGAGCTTGGACGCTTTGTCCGCAAAGTCCGCCGCTCCCGGCAGCTCCGGGGCCACGTCCGCTATTTTTATAAGCCCGCCGCAGCCCTCGTACAGCTTCTTGAAAGCCTCAAAGTCCGGGTCCCTCAAATAGGCCCCGTTCTGGGCGCCCTTCTTTTTTTCTGAGAAAAAGGGGCCTTCCATCTGTATGCCCATTAGCCGGGCTCCCTTAGCCGGGCGCTCCTCCCGGTATTTAACCGCCGTGGCAAAGGCGGCGGCCAGAACTTCGTAGGGAAGGGTCATGGAGGCTGGGGCAAAGGAGGTGACCCCATTGGCCGCCAGATATCTGCCCATAGTCTTTAAGCCCTCCAAATCCCCGTCGGAAAAGTCCGCCCCGGAATTGCCGTGGTTGTGGACGTCCACCAGGCCGGGGATGACATAGGCTCCCTCCAGGTCCACACCGTTTTCCCCAGTTTCCCCCTGGAATAGCCGGGCAAAACGGCCCTCCTCTACTCGAAAGCCGCCGGGGATAAAGTCTGTGCCGTTGAATATTGACGCGTTTTTGTACAGCATGGGAATTGCCTCCTTTTTAATCAGCCTTTTTCTTAAGCATGATATCCATATATATGCCGCTCAGCAACGGATTTACAAAAATTATGGGCAGAGCATATCTGAGCCCATTGTGGAAGAAAGTGGGGCCCGCTATGCATATCAGCAGTCCGGTAATGGACGGCACCAGCAGCAACAGCATACGCAGCTTTTTATGGGCCGCCGCAGACAGGACCATAAAAAGCATTGCCCAAACATGCGCCGCCACATTGCAGAAGGGATAAAACAGCGGGAAATTCTCAAAAGCCATTATAAACTGTGTCAGCCAGTCCAGCCGCACTGCCCGCCGCTGGGCCTGCTGCTCAGGCATGGAAAAAATCTGCTCCACGTCCTCGTTCAGCGGATCGTACTGCATATAAATTCCCATGGCATCCTCCCTAGCTCCGGGATAAAAATACCCGAAGACATTGTTGAAGGTGGCGGAAAAATAGATGTCAGGCCGCCGCAGACCCTGCTTGAGCCAGACAACAAGATACTCCTTCAGGCTCTCACTGTCGCCATGGTAAGTATTCTTTACCGGGTCGCTGAGCTTCTCGGAGTACTTCTCCGCCAGAGCGTCATAGTCCAAAACCTTGTCTATTATCTCCGCTTCCTCGGAAGTGACTCCCTCCGGATAGTATTTCACATATCTCGCCGTCTGCATAAAGGGGAGAGAGAATATTTCTTTTTCGGATCCCCCAGGTACGCCGCAGGCCGGCAGGAGAACATTCAGATAGCACAGGCACAGGCAATAGGCTCCGGCCACGCAGGCCAGCAGCTTGACCAAGCGTTTGCGGCGGCTGACCGCCCATGCTGCCGCCAAAGCCGCCAGCATGAATATAAGTATGTAAGGCCCGTTGGAGCGCAGCACGCTCATCAGCAGCAGCGCCGCCCCAAGGCATACCAGATCCCTGGTTTTTACCTGAGCCTCATCAAAAAGCAGCCGGGCCGCCATGCTCAGGCAGAGTACCATGGCCGAGGAGAAGAGGCAGTCTTTCCCCAGAGAGGTGGTATACCTGGAGAAAATGGTGGCAAGGGAATATATGGCCAGCGTCAATATCAGTATGGCGCCGCTTATCTTCATTTTCAGCATGATTTTCAGCGAGCCGGCCAGGCAGGCGGCGCAGAAGAGCATCTGGAAAATGATGGCCGTAAACAATCCCGCATTGTTGCTGCCGAAAAGGATCCGCCCCAGCTGGAATCCTCCGGCAAAAAACAGGCTGGAGGATATGGGCCAGTGGTTGGATATCGGGAACAGGCCCAGAGGTTCCAGCAGCTGCAGGTAGCTGTCTGAATCAATGCCGCCGGGATATTTCAATATGGCATAGGGCAGCCACAGCAGGAAAATCACGGCAAAGGGAAACAGAAAAGGATGCCGCAGCCAAAAGTCCGGCAGCTTCAGCCGGGAATTTGCCAGCCTTTCCCAGAGATATTTGCCCCAGCAAAGCAGATTTTCCCCCAACAGCACAAGAGCCGCAAAGCTGAACAGAGCCAGCATAAGGCAAGCCTTATTTGCCGTGATCAATGTGAAGCTCTGACATACCCAAAAGCTATGGCATACCAGCAGCGTCCCGGAAAAAACCGCAAGGAAAAGCCATTCGTGGAAACGGAGCCTCCTCCGGCCATTGCGGGGAGCCTTCAACCGCAGCATGAAAAGGCCAAGCCACAGGACAAAAGGCATGGCCGTGCTGGGAGAGGGAAACGGCCATGTTGGCAGCAACTGGCCCATTTCCACCGTTTTCTGAGCAATGTCATTTATCTCTATCTGTATGACGGTATAATCCACGCAGGACAGCAGCGCAGCGCCGACGCCGGCAGGGATGCTGAACCTTATGTTTCTCATTTTTATCCTCACTTGAACAAAATACTTATGGCGCAGGCCTTTAAGCCAATTTTATCACAGGCCAGGATGCGCCGCAATATCCCCGCTTAATCGCAGCATATTATTGCTATAATATGAAAGAAGCTCCTGTTTTACCAGGAGCTTCTTTTGAACACAAAATTAACCTTCGGCTTCGGCCAGCCACACGTTGCAGGTCTTGGTAACGCCGTTGCACTCGGCCACCAGGACCACGCCGCCGGCTCTCGCCTTGTGTATGGACACCTCGCAACTGTTGTCGCCGGTGACTTCCACGGTACAATACTCGCCTTCATCGTCGCCCTGGATGTACCAGTCTACCTTGACGCCGGTGACTGTGGCGGGCAGAACCTGTGCCGTCAGCGGGATGGGCGCATCGCCCACGCGCATCTGGAACTCTTCCCTCTCCTCGTTGAAGTACATGATGCGTATGCTCTCCACAGTGGGAGTGGGAGTGGGAGAAGCAGTGGGGGGCGCTTCGATCAAAGGCGTATAAGTAGCCGCGACGGGGGGCGTAAGCATTTCGCTGCCGGGATTATCTGAGCCGTTCAGGCCCGTGGATACCATCACTATCACAGCCAGAATTACCGCCACCACAAGGATAAGGCCAAAAATCATCTGCCATTTAGTGTTCGTTTCGGCACGCTCATAAGATGCGGTCCCTCTGACCGTTCCGGGAGTTGTGCCGGGAGTGCGCCCGCTCTGTGCCACCCGGCGGGTACCACAGTTGGGGCAGCGGCTTCGCATGGAAGAAAATGTCTCGCCGCAACGGCGGCATTTTACTTCAGGAATCATGCTCATACAAGTTCCTCCGTTCTTATGCAAAAAACAAATGTTCTGCTGCTTTATAAATAATACAACTTCTTTTGCCTTTCGTCAAGAGTTCTCATGCCCAGAAGCCCTTTTTTGCCGCCATTTGCGGTTATAATTCCCCACTTATTCCCCAATTTAACGGGAATTTCCTTAATATTCGACAATTTGCCCCTGGCCCTTATCCACTTTGTCCGGTCAGGCGGTCTGAAGCTTTGTTCAGGATGCACAGTTTCCTTCTCCTGTTGTGATTGAAAAATGCCCCGGCCAATGTTAAAATGAAGGCGGCTCATCCTATTCTCGCTCAGGCTATTTTGAAAGGTGGATGGATATGGCAAAGGACATCACCAGGATAGTTCTCACCGGCGGGCCCGCTGCCGGCAAAACTACCCTCATAAGCAGAATACTCAAGGAATTCAAATCAGAGGAAGGCTGGAAGGTCATCACTATCCCGGAGACAGCTACCGAGCTTATCTCAGGCTTCGGCATCCGCCCCTTCGGTAATTGCGTCTCCATGGAGGAATTCCAGTACTTCGTCATCCGGGATCAGCTCCATAAGGAGTCCCTGGCCCTGAAGGCCGCCGAAATGGTGCCGGAGGAAAAGGTGCTGATAATATACGACAGGGCGGTAATGGACGATAAAGCCTACGTCAGCGACAGCCAATTCAAAAACATCCTCTCCCACTTCGGCAAAACCGAGGAACAGATACTCTCCGGCTATGACGCCGTGCTCCATCTGGTCACCTGCGCCAAGGGCGCTGAATACGCCTACAACTTCGGCAACGCCGCCCGCTATGAGAGCCTGGAGGACGCCAGAGCCAAGGATGACCTCACCCTTCGGGCCTGGAGCGCACATCCGTCCTTGTATATTATAGACAATTCCATAGACTTTGAGGATAAGATCAACCGGGCTATCGCCCAGATATACCGCATAGTTGGCCAGAGCGCTCCGGCAGTGGAGAAGAGGAAGTTCCTTATCTGTATGCCGGATTGCCGGGACCTCAGGGAAAAATACGGCGCCGTCAGCGTGGAGATGATGCAGACCTATCTCAACTCCACCAATCCCCAGGTGGAAAGACGCATCCGCCAGCAGAGAAACGGCGGCGGCTACCTATACTTCTACACCGAAAAGCGCATTGCCGACGACGGCAGCCGCTGGGTCACGGAAAAACCCATCTCCGAAAAGGAGTATGTGGCCTATCTCATGGACAGCGACCTGAGCCTCCACGCAGTGAGAAAGCTTAAATATCGCTTTGGCTATAAAAACGCCCGGCTGGAGATAGACGTCTATCCCTTCTCTCAGGAAAAAGCCGTACTCTTTGTCTACGGCGGCGGCGAAAAGCTTCGGCTGCCTCCTGAGATCAGCCTGATAAAAGAGGTTACGGGAGATAAAACATATAAAAACCGTCAACTGGCACGGTCTCAGATTCTGTAAACCAAATTACTGTAGCTGCTCCTGAATTTTTTCCAGGCCGGCTTTCCTTGAAGCACGATTGAAAAAATTTCAATCGTGCTTTTTTTGCAAAAAAATATCCTGTTCGTCTCTCTTTCGACAAGTTTCTATCCAAACAATCGTATGTTGCATAATACTACAGAAAATTACAAAAGAAAGTCCTTGCTTATGAGTTATGTCGACTTTATAATTAAAAGCGCTTAAGATTATGTTAACGCTTATATGTAAAGCGTTTTATTTTTATCCTTATTTTGCAGGACCCAGGAGAGAGACATGAAGAACCCAGTATGCAAAACCATAAGCGCAGCGGCAATGGCTCTGGCCCTTGTCCTGGTTTTCGCCTGCCTCTCTCCCTGCGCTCAGGCTCTGGGGCACGGAGGCCACGAGGGCTGGACGGCCCTTGGCTCCGGCAACAGGAAAACCCTGGAGGACGGGAAATATTACCTGAGAAACGACCTGACGGGAGACATAGTGGTGAAGGGCCAGGTCGAGCTGTGCCTCAACGGCCACAGCGTCACCGGCACGGGCAACGGCAGCGTCATCACCATATCCGACGGGGCCAGCCTCAGTCTCTGCGACTGCGTCTCCAAGGGCTTCATCACCGGCGGCAAGGCCACTGAGGGCGGCGGCATTTATGTGGGTGAAAACGCCTCCCTCACTATGGATGGCGGCTGCGTCACCGGCAACCAGGCCACCAGAGGCGGCGGTATCTTTGCCGCTGAAAGCGCCTCCGTGTGTATATGCGGCGGAGAGATAGAGGAAAACAGCGCCAAGTCCGGCGGGGCCGTCTACCTGAGATGCGAGGCGGACATAAGCGCCTGCCTTATAAAAGGCAATGTCTGCGAATATAACGGCGCAGGCATCTACGCCGAGGCGGACAGAGAGGACCAGATAATTCTCTCCTCGGTGGATATTATGGACAACAGCTCCGCCGGCCACGGCGGCGGCATATACATAAAGAACTGCCGCATGAATATGCTCAGCGGCAGCGTCTCCGGCAACTCCGTCACCGCCCCCCACGCCAGCGGCGGCGGCGTATACGTGGACGAGTACGCCGGCTTTACCATGGGCGACGGCGTGGAGATAAGGGACAACTCCGCAGCCAACTCCGGCGGCGGCGTCTGCGTCAGCGGCGGCACCCCCGCCTCCGACTTCACCATGGAGGGCGGAGAAATAATCGGCAACTCCGCTGTCAACGGCGGCGGCATCTCCTCCACCGGCGTTGGCCTGTTCCAGATTCTGGGGGGAGAGATAAGCGACAATTCCGCCTCCGGCGACGGCGGCGGCATATACATAAGCTTCGCCTTTACCAGAGACGTGAGCAAGCTCATCTCCGGCTGTGCCATTTCAGGCAACAGCGCCGTGAACTACGGCGGGGGTATCTTCCTCCAGGGCAACAGCTTCATAGATGTGGAGCTGTGCGGAGACAGCGTAGAGAACAACAGCGCTCTGGACGGCGGCGGCATATATGTAAACGAGCTGGAGAATCTGAGTCTCTCCGGCACCATGGCCGTGGAGGGCAACCAGTGCAGCGGCCGCGGTCCCAACCTCTATCTCCACAGTGCGGAGACTCTGTCCGTCAGCTCCCTTAATGGGGACAGCGCCATAGGTCTGAGTCTGGAATACACCGACGACAGCAGTTTTACCCGCGACGCCTCCCAGGCTTCCACGGCCCTGGAGGACTGCTTTATAAGCAATATCGACGGCTTCGGCATAATCTCCGGCCAGAACGGACAGCTCCAGTTCTCCCTGGCTTGCCGGGTGGACTTTGACGCCAAGGGCGGCACCGTGGACGAGAGCTACAGAATGTACACTAACGGCCAGGCCCTGGGAGCTCTGCCCATTCCCCGGAAGGAGGGCTACACCTTTACCTACTGGGACTACAGCGGCCGCCGGGTCAGCGAGAGCGACGTGGTCACCTTTGACAAGACCCTCTCGGCAAACTATGAGTTCAACAGCTACAGCCTTAAGTTCGACCCCAACGGCGGCAGCGGCTCTATGGCCGACCAAGCCTGCCGCTATACCGTGCCTTTTAAGCTGGAAAAATGCAGCTTCACCAGGGAGGGCTATGTATTTGCAGGCTGGAGCCTCAGCCCCGAGGGTCAGGCTGAATACTCCGACCAAGAGAGCGTATGCAATCTCTGCGGAGAAAACGGCGGAAGCGTGACTCTCTACGCCCAATGGAGAACCCAGCCCGCCCAGTCCGTCAGTCTGGCCGAAAAACTGGAGCTGGCAGTGGGCGAAAGCAGACGGCCCGCCGTCAATCCCGAGCCCGCAGGCAGCGACACCAGCGGCCTTGTCTGGTCCTGCGACGATGAGGACATCGTCTCTCTGGAGGCCGACGGCCGTATTACCGGCCTGACTGCCGGCACCGCAAAGCTCAGCGTTGAGACAGAGTCCGGCTTTGTGGCCAGCTGCATTGTGGAAGTAGGGCGCAGATCTCCCAATGTCTCCGACTTCGTTTTCAGCGAGGAGCGCAGCTTCAGCTACGACGGCAGCGCCAAAACCCCGGTACTCCTCTCATATCCTGAAAACATGTCTATATCAGTGAGATATATCCGGGCGGAGGACGGAAGCGAGAGCTATGAGATTCCAAGCCGGCCCGGCAGCTACAGTATATACATAGACGTGGAAGAGAGCGACAGCTATGAAGGGGCCCTGGGGCTCAGCGACAGCGGCTGGAGCTTTGAGATAATCCGGGGCAGCCAGCAGCCTCTCTCTATAGAGGGCGGACCCGAGTCCATATGCTACGGACAAGCCTTCAGCCTCTCCGTCTCCGGCGGCTCCGGTGACGGGGCCCTCAGCTGGAAGCTCAGCTCCGGCGACTGCGCCTTGGTG
This sequence comes from uncultured Oscillospiraceae bacterium, assembly GCA_944387735.1. Taxonomy (GTDB): domain Bacteria; phylum Bacillota; class Clostridia; order Oscillospirales; family Oscillospiraceae; genus Limivicinus. The sequence goes on along the minus strand of CALXGF010000031.1, from coordinate 7,447 downwards.
AATGCCGACACCGGAGATGTTTACGTCACCGGTACGGGAGACTTTACCGTCACCGTCACCAAGTCAGGGGAGGGCGTATACGACGACGTCTCGGCCAGCGCCTCCTTTACAGCCGGGAAGCGCCCCCTGTATCTGGAGACCCAGCCGGAAGTGGCCGCTGAAAAGGTCTACGACGGTAGCGACGACGCTCAGCTCATCTCTGCCGGTACCATAAGCGGCTTCCGCCCCGAGGACGAGGGCAGCATCCCCGTTCAGGCAGTCGCCCGCTACGATGACAAAAACGCCGGCTTCGGCAAGACCGTGACAGTCAGCTACGAGCTGGGCGAATATGCCCGGTATTACCAGGCCCCGGAGGACTTTGTCGTCTCCGACTGCGTCATCTACCCGATGACCGCTCAGATAGCCTGGGACTACAGCCAGGCCCTGGTCTATAACGGCGCAGTTCAGCAGCTGTCCGCCTATGTGGCCAACGCCCTGCCCGGCGACAGCGTCAGCTGCACCGGCTACGAGGGAGCCTCCGCAGTGGATGCCGGCGATTACGCCGCCTGGGTCACAGCCCTGGATAATCCCAACTACAGCCTGGATGGGGCCGAGGGCAACTATCTGCTCTGGAGCATACAGCCCAAGACCATCACCCTGAGAGCCGAGTCCATACACAAGATATACGGGGAGTACGACCCGACGCTGAGCTACAGCTGCGATGAGGCGGAGCTGCCTCCTCTCACCGGTCAGCCGGAGAGAGACTACGGCGAGGACGTGGGCGCATACTACATCCGCCAGGGCAGTTTGGCTCTGGCCGAGGGCTACGGCAGAAATTATGTGCTGAACTTTGTGGACGGCCTGCTCACCGTGGATGTGGCCGGAAACGATGTCTACGCTTTCTCCTGCGACGACGTGGCCTACGGCTCGGAGCCCATGCCCAGGGCCCAGTCCGCCTACGGCAGCGTCAGCTTCAGCTACAGTCAGAACCCGGAGGGCCCCTTCGGCCCCTGGGATCTAAACAACAGCCCCGGCACCTGGTACGTAAAGGCCAGCGTGGAGCCCACCTTTAACTACAAGGGGGCCGAGAGCGTCACAGCCTTTACCCTCCTCAATGAGGAGCTCCAGGCTTTCGTGGAGCCGGAAGGCGTCCATGTGGGCTCCGACGGGGACGTGTTCAGCAATGTGGCGGCGGCTCTGCCCACAGAGCTGGAGATAATAAACACCCTGGGGCTCAGAAGCCAGTACAAGGCCAAGGTCTGGTGGAATGTGGAATATATGGGCTATAGCAGCCAGGTTCAAGGGACGCAGGTAGTCACCGTCACCGGCGCCGCCTCCCTGCCCCAGCAGGTTAACAACTCCTACGGCGTTTCCCTGGAGGTGAGCATCCAGGTCTATATCGAGCCGGGTATATTCGGCGGCCCGGCAGTTGTTCCTGACGGGGGCCTGAGCGTCTCTCCCGACACATCCTTGGGCGATGGCGGAGTTGAGCTATTGCCCGACGACGGCACAGACCCCTTCCTGTGATGCAGCGGCACAGTGAAAAGAACAAAAGACCTCCCGCCCGGTTTCTTCCGGGAGAGAGGTCTTTTAACTTTGTTTGCCGATTTCAGTATTCCAGCAGAGGGGCGGAGCCGTCGTCCTTCATTTTGGTGATGGAGCGGATCCTGGCCTTGTACGAATAGCTGTCATTGACCTGGACGGTAAATTCGTCCCCCACCTTCTTCCCCAGCACCTGGCGGCCAAAGGGGGATTCCTTGCTTATAAGGCCCTTCCTGGGGTCGCAGCGCACAGTGGTCACCACTTGGATGGTCTCGGTGTCGTCCTCCTCGGGCATATATATCTCCACCTTGTCGAAGAGCCCCACCTCGTCGGCGGCAGAACTGTCGTCTATTATCTTTGCGGACTTTATCATGCCCTCAAGATAGCGGATGCGGCTGCGGTTCTTGTTCTGAGCCTGCTTTGCAGCCTTATACTCAAAGTTCTCGCTGAGGTCGCCGAAGGCCCTGGTGCGCTTGACTTCCTCAATAAGTCCCGGCATCAGCTCCAGCCGTCGGTAGTCCAGCTCCTCCTTCATCTTTTTGATGTCTTCTCTCGTCAATTCGTCGTGCATTTTGCTTTTCTCCGTCAGATATCTATATTGATTGTGTTCAGGCCGTTCCTGTCGAATTCGTCCATATACTCCTCCATACGCTCCTGGAGCTGGGTGAAGTCCTCCGGGTCGCTGTTTTCCAGGCCCAGATCCCGCCGGGCCAATTCTTCCGCCAGGATGTTATAAAAAACTGCGTCCTCATAGTCGGCTATGGCCTCGTGTATGCCCCCGTCCTCGTAGGCCCTGGAGGGGAAGATGTGGCCCTGCCAGGTCTCCACCAGGGAACGCATACCGTGGCCCGGACACAGGGCAAACAGCTTCTCCTGCAAAAGGTCGTAGTCCTCAAACCTGTCGTCCCCACGGGTGGAGTTCAATATCCAGTTGCCTATATATACCATGTCAAGCAAACGCCTGAACTCTTTTTCGCTCAGCTCTATATTCATGCTACCGCCTCCTTGCTGGCCTGATATATTATACTCTTATTATATCAAAGAGCAATGGATATTGCCAACAAATTTCCCCTCCCGGTGCTGAAAGTCCGGAAGCTTGAATAAATTTTCCTTGTATTAAGCTGAGCTTTGAGTTATATTAAAGTGTCGGCACCCTTTCGCCGGCGCCTTGCACGCAAGGGGGGACTTTGATGGACAACAGAGCTATCGGCATTTTTGACTCCGGCCTGGGCGGGCTTACCGCCGCTGCGGCCCTGCGAGAGCTGATGCCCATGGAGAACATCATATATTTTGCCGACAGCGCCCGTGTGCCCTACGGGGCCAAAAGCCGGGATGAGCTGCTGATAATGGCCCGGCAGGACCTGGAGCTCCTGGCCTCCTTCCAGGTGAAATTTATCATCGCCGCCTGCGGCACCGTCTCCAGCAACGCCGCCCATATAATAGAGAGCTTCCCCGTCCCAAGCCTGGGGGTTCTGAAGCCGGGCATCCAGGCCATGAGCCGCATCCCCGGCGACGCCCCTCTGGGCATTATCGCCACCGCCGCCAGCATTAAGGCGGGGGCCTTCCGCCGGGAGCTGGAAAGGCTCTGCCCCGGCCGCAGGATAGTGGACCTGCCCTGCCCGGACTTTGTTCCTCTTATAGAGAGCGGACACACCGGGGCGGATGACCCGGAGCTGAGGGAGGCCGTGGAGCACTCCCTGGCGCCTGCCAAGGAGGCCGGCGTCTCCGCCCTGCTCCTGGGCTGCACCCACTATGGTATTATTGCCCCGGCTATACGGGACTTTCTTGGAGATGGCGTGGAACTGGTCAGCGCCTCAAAAAGCGCAGCTCAGGCCGCCTGCGAGCGCATCGCCCGGCTGGGTCTGACCGGCGGGGAAGGCGGCGAGACCCTCTACTACACCAGCGGCGACGCCGGAGAATTTTCCGCCGCCGCTTCCGGTCTCCTGGGCCTTGAGGTCCGGGCCCGGCACCTGCCTGCAATGGAGATAAACGGAAGATACGGAGATAGCTTTTAAAATGATGAAAGACGTGGTAATATCCATCCGCACCGTCCACTCCTGCGATACCGACGAGGAGGATTATCTGGACTTCACCACCGACGGTCTTTACACCTACGACGGGGAGGTGGGCTGCCTGAGCTATATGGAGTCGGAGGTCACCGGTATGGAAGGCACCCGCACCAGCGTTATCGTCATGCCGGAACAGGTAGTTGTGGACAGAGACGGCATGATTACCAGCCGCATGATATTCCGGGAGGGAGACAAGTGCTCCTTCCTCTACAACACGCCCTACGGCACAGCCACAATGAACATCAGCACCCGCCGTATATCCCACAGCCTGGATGGGCACGGCGGGCAGGTGGATATAGATTACGTGGTGGACATGGAACACACGGTGGTTACCAAAAACAGATTCCACCTGGAAATTACAGAACAAAAGCAGATGGGGGAAAATCAGCATGGCTAATTTGATTCAAAGCGCCAAGGACAGCATAAACGATATTCTGGCTAAGGCCTATGACAAGGCCGCTCAGGCCGGGCTGCTGCCCGCCGGGGCGGAGCTCTCCGGCGCCGTGGAGATACCTAAGGACAGCTCCAACGGCGACTTTGCCGCCAACCACGCCATGGCCGGGGCCAGAGCCCTGCACATGGCCCCCAGGAAAATAGCCCAAGTCCTTATTGACAATATGGAGCTGGAGGGCAGCTGGTTTGCATCAGTGGAGGCCGCCGGCCCCGGCTTCATCAACTTCCGCCTGGCCGACGGCTGGTACTCCGACGTGCTGAAGGCCGTTGCCTCCGAGGGTGAAGACTACGGCCGCAGCAACGAGGGTCAGGGTAAAAAGCTCATGGTAGAGTTCGTCTCCGCCAACCCCACCGGCCCCATGCATATGGGCAACGCCCGGGGCGGCGTGCTGGGGGACGCTCTGGCCAGCGTGCTGGACCGGGTGGGCTACAGGGTCTGGCGGGAGTTCTACGTCAACGACGCCGGCAATCAGATAGAGAAGTTCGCCAACTCCATCGACGTGCGCTATCAGCAGCTCCTGCTGGGGGAGGACAAGGTGGACTTCCCTGAGGACGGCTACCACGGGGACGATATCCGGGAGCTGGCCCGCCTCTTCCGGGAGGCCCACGGGGACGGCTACCTGAACCTGCCCACCGCCCAGCGGCACGAGGCCATGGCCAGGTTCGGTCTGGATATCAACATCCCTAAAATGAAAAGCGATCTGCTCCGCTACGGCATAGAATACGACCAGTGGTTCTTCGAATCCTCCCTCCATGAGTCCGGCTATGTGGCCGAGACCGTGGACAAGCTGACTCAGAGGGGCTATACCTACGAAAAGGACGGAGCCCTCTGGCTCAAGACATCCCAGATTCTTCGGGAGCACTATGCCAAGGCCGGTAAGACCCAGGAGGAAATAGAGCGCCTGGAGCTGAAGGACGATGTGCTGCGCCGAGCCAACGGCTTTTACACCTACTTTGCCGCCGACATAGCCTACCACCGCAACAAACTGGAGCTGCGGCATTTTGACAGGGTGATAAACGTCTGGGGCGCCGACCACCACGGCCATGTGGCCCGGCTCAAGGGAGCTATGGACGCTCTGGGTCTGGACGGGGACAAGCTGGATGTGGTGCTCATGCAGCTGGTGAAGCTCACCCGTGGCGGCGAGGTGGTGCGTATGTCCAAGCGCACCGGCAAGGCCATCTCCCCCACCGACCTGCTGGACGAGATACCTGTGGACGCCGCCCGCTACTTTTTTAATTCCCGGCCCGAATCTCCGGTGGAATTCGACCTGGAACTGGCTATCCGTCAGGATAGCGAGAACCCGGTGTACTATGTCCAGTACGCCCACGCCCGCATCTGTACCCTCATCTCCGCTCTGGCCGCAGAGGGTCATCAGGTGCCGGAGACAGCCGACGCCTCCCTCCTGTCCACCGCCGAGGAGAGGGAGCTGATAAAACAGCTGGCCGCCCTGCCGGAAGAGCTGCACCTGGCCGCCAGGGACTATGACCCCAGCCGCCTGAACCGCTACGTCACCGAGCTGGCCGCCCGCTTCCACCGCTTCTACACCGTCTGCCGCATCAAGGGCGCAGAACCCCAGGTCCAGGCCGCCCGCTTGCTCCTGGCAGACTGCGTGCGCCGGGTCATCGCCCTGTCCCTCGGCATTATAGGCGTACACGCCCCGGAGAAGATGTGAGAAAATAAAGTAAATCCCCACGGCTTTGCCGTGGGGATTGCTGCTTACTTTATTAAATTTACTTGCCTTACACCAAACGTATCACATGGCAGCTGCCCCGGCCAAAGGAATTCTCCATCTCCGTCTTATAGGCGGCAAAGTTCTCTATAGGCATCAGCGCCTGGACACAGCCGGCAAAGCCGCCGCCGTGTACTCTCCATGCTCCCACGCCGTCCAGGAGTTTGCGGCTCAGCTCCAGACCCTGCTGAAGCTTGGTATCTCCTGTAGCTGAGGTAATAATATTATTGAGCAGTTCCTCCGAGGATCGGCCGGACTCGTTCATAAGGCGCATATAGGTTTCCCCGTCCCCGGCCTTCAGAGCGTCCCGCATCTTGGGCACCCGCTCGTTTTCCGCAAAGAAGTGCATGGCCCGGCGCACGGGGCGGTTGGAGGCGTCCCAGCCCTTGGCTTTGAATTCCTCAGGGTCCACATCCGCCAGCACCCCCTTGTCGAAAAGGTTGGCTATGTACACCATATCCGCCGGTATGCGGGCGTAGGAGGTATCCAGCCCGGCGTGGCTGCCTCCGGTATCCGTAAGGCAGAGGACCAGGCCCATGTCCGCAAAGTCCGCCTGGATGGGCTCTATTTCCCCGGTCTTGAAGTCCACATACACTGTATGCCCGTAGGCGCAGGTGAGCTGGCTCATAAGCCCGCAGGGCTTGCCGAAGTACTCATTCTCCGCCTGTTGGGCGGCCCTGGCCAGAACTATGGGCTCCACTTTCCCGCCGTTGAACAGCTCGCTGAGTATACGGCCCACCAGCACCGCAAAGGCTGCCGAGGAGCTGAGCCCGGAGCCGGCGGGAAGACTGCTCTTTACCTGGGCCTCAAAGCCGCCTATGTTCAGCCCCAACTCCTGGAAGGCGGCAAACACCCCCCTGGTCAAGGCTGTGGATGTGCCGAATTCTCCCGGGCGGATATTAAGTTGAGTGGTGCGCACGTCGATGTCACGAAAGCCCTCCGACTCAATATGGCACAGGTTGCTGCCGCTGGGCCAAAAGCTCGCAAACAGTCCCAAGTCCACTGCGGAGGCCAATATTCTGCCATTCTGGTGGTCAGTATGATTGCCGGCAAGCTCTGTTCTACCGGGGACAAAAATATCTCTTTCCATATGGCACCTCCTGTAAAGCTACCCTCAACTTATATCAGAATATAATAATTTCTCAGTAAAGTCAACAAGTAAAGCGACCTGCGGGAAAATAAAACCCGCCGCAAATAAAACAAGATTTTAACACGCTCCCTTAAACTATTGCCTTATTTCCGGACAGAATATATAATGGATATACAAATTTTAACAGGGAGTGATCCTATGCAAAGCAGCAGCGGTATAAATCTTACCATGCTATGCGATTTCTACGAGCTCACCATGGGCAACGGCTATTTTGCCGAGGGTATGGACAGCCGTATAACCTATTTCGATATATTCTACCGCAGCATCCCCGACAGCGGCGGCTACGCCATTATGGCCGGGCTGGAGCAGATCGTGGACTACGTGAAGAATCTCCACTTCAACCAGGAAGACATAGACTATCTGGCCGGCCGCAAGCTCTTTAAGCCGGAGTTTCTGGATTATCTCCGCTCCTTCCGCTTTACCGGAGACATATGGGCCATACCTGAAGGCACGCCCATCTTCCCGGGCGAGCCGGTGATAACCGTGCGGGCCCCCGCCATCCAGGCCCAGCTGCTGGAGACCTA
>CALXGF010000030.1 GCA_944387735.1 uncultured Oscillospiraceae bacterium | reverse complement strand
CGGATTTGCCGACAAGCTGGGGGTTGCCGTCTATAAGAGTTCCGATGCCGGACGCTACATCCGCCTTCTTGCCCCCTTGGTCCCCGTCATGTATACCGACATGACGGTGGACGGTTGTCTCAAGGGTTTGGGGCAGCAGGTGTGGTGCATGGGCATCAACATCCTTGACTCTCTGCTGGGCTTGCTTTTGGTGTGGGCCTTCCTGCCGAAGTATGCATTGGTTGCCTATATTTCAATGATATATATAACCGAGACTATGAACTTTGTGCTCAGCGCCCGGCGTCTGTGGAAGACGGTCAGAGGACTCCCAGCAGCACCAAAAGCAGCAGCACGAAGGTGACTATCACTGCTGCGGCAAAGAGGGTAAAGCCGGCGCTGAAGGTCTTTTTGTGGCTGCTGGAGCTCTGCTCCACCAGACCCGCCTTACGCAGGGAGCCCACAATGGGCCTGTAGAGAAGCAGGGCGAGGCCGGCGTTGATACCTCCCTTGGCCAGGTTGAAGGGCACGAACACTGTCATCATCATGTCCGCCACCATCTGTCTCTCCACGCCCATGTAGTAGGGGGTGACTACGTAGTTCCAAATGGCCATGCAGATGACCAGCACCACCACGCTGAAGACCAGACCGATGACAGCGCCCTTCTGGGAGTGGTTCTTTTTATAGAACCAGGCGGCAGGCACGGCGAAAGCGCAGGTGGACACCACGTTCATAAGGAAGCCGTAGGGGCCGGTGGAGCTTATGGTTATCATTTCTATAAAGGAGACGATTACGGAGATGGCCACGCTGGCCATAGGTCCCATAATAAATCCGGCAATGACTATAACGGCGTCCTTGGGGTCGTAGCTAAGGAAGCCCGCCACATCTGGAATAATACGGCTTATCAGCACCGCCACGAAGCTGACTGCGGAAAACATGGCGATGACGGCCATGTTGCGGGTAGATATTCTCTGTTTGTTCATTTTTCTTTCCTCCAAATTTGAAAAAATAGAAAAAGCCCGAAGATACAAATATCTTCAGGCGGCAACAAAGCATATCTGCATCTTCTCTCATCCAGACTGTACTGTCGGTTCCGGAGTTGCACCGGATCATGCCTTACGGCTTGCGGACTTTACCGCCGGTCGGGAATCACACCCTGCCCTGAAGACGGCCTCAGTATAGCACTGCGCTATTGTTTTGACAAGAGGGAATTTTTAAGTTAAAATCATTTTTGTAAATTTTTTAATTCAGGGAGGGCGAAAGATGTATAGCCGAGAGGAGAGCTGCTGCTTTACCGGCCACCGGCCCAACCGTCTGCCCTGGGGCGACTGGGAGAACGACCCGCGCTGTCTGGAGCTGAAGTATGAGCTGGCCATGAATCTGGAGCAGCTGTATATCCGTGGCTACCGTCATTTCATTTGCGGCATGGCAATAGGCTGCGACATGTACTTTGCCGAGGCGGTGCTGGAGCTGCGGGAGATACATCCGGAGGTGAGTTTGGAGGCCGCCATTCCCTGCTCCAGCCAGGCCGAGGGCTGGAGTCCTGAGCAGCAGCAGCGGTATTCTCGGCTTCTCTCCCTCTGCGACAGCCGCCATCTCATGCAGGATAAGTACAGCCCAGGCTGCATGCAGCGGCGGAACAAGTATATGGTGGACTGCTCATCCCTGCTCCTGGCTTGTTTTGCCGGCATCCCCGGCGGCACCATGAACACCATCCTCTACGCCCGGCGCAGCGGAGTGGAGACGCTGATAATCAGCATATGAGCCCTGTCCGGCGGTAAAAAGCCTGAGTTTCCCGAAATGGAAACTCAGGCTTTTATCTTTCACTTGCTCAGCATTTCCAGCAGCTCATCCATGTCCTTGGCTATGGCCACAGCCCCGGCCTGTTCCAGCTCGCCGGGGGCGGCGTAACCGTAGGCCACTCCTATGCAGGGAACCTTGCACAGCTTGGCCCCCTCCACGTCGTACTTGGTGTCCCCCACCAGCACAGTGTCCTCAGGCTTTGCCCCCAGCTCGTCCATGGCCCGCTTCAGCACCTGCCATTTGGCGCTGTTGTTTCCGTCGCTGTTGCTGCCGCAGATTACCATGAACAGCTCAGTCATATTCTCCTGGGCCAGCAGCTGTTCCGCCAGCACCTGGGGCTTGGAGGTGGCTATGCCTATCCTGAACCCCCGGTCTCTCAGATCCTGCAAAAGCTGTTTTATTCCGGGAAAAACCTGACACTCATGGACGCCTATAGGCACATAGCGGGCCTTGAAGTCCCTGGTGGCCTGCTCCGCAGTCTCCCTATCGAAGCCGTAGACCTCCATAAACTTATCCACCAGAGGAGGGCCTGCAAAGCAGCGCAGCTCCTCCAGGCTTGCTTCTATCCCCTGCTTTTTAAGAGCATATTGGGCGGACTTTGTTATACCCTCCACCGTGTCGAACACGGTGCCGTCGAAGTCGAAAAGAATATTTTTGTACACTGATTTCACCTCGCCCCCGATTATAACAGCAAATGTCCCCTGGCACAAGATGGCTTTTGTGCAAGCGGCTTGACTGCCCCCAGTTCTCCGCTCTCTAAAGACGCCGCTTTCTTTGCCCGCCATAGACTGGAGGCCTTGAACCCGCATGCCCTCTTCATTCCCGGGAAACGGCGGGGATTTTACCTTTTAGGGATACTTTGACCCTTCTCCTGCATATACTTTATCTGTTGAGATTATTATAAGCCTTAAATTTGCCGGGCCGGGCCCGACCGGAGGGCAATGGAAAAGGATGGAGGGAAATATGAACATAAGTTATTTTCTCGGCGCCAATAGCCGCAGCGGCTTTTATTCCCTGTACGACAGTTTTCCCCCTGGGGAGGATAGCTTCCTGCATATCATAAAGGGCGGCCCCGGCAACGGTAAGTCCCGTTTCATGCGGCGTATCGGAGCCGCAGCGGAGAGCCGGGGCCTGGATGTGGAGTACGTCCTCTGCTCCGGGGACCCGGATTCCCTGGACGGGGTGTATATTCCCGCCCTCCGGACCGCCTGGTGCGACGGCACCGCTCCCCATGTGACCGAGCCCCGTATCTTTGCCGTTACTTCAGATTATGTAAACTTAGGCAGTTTTTGCCGTCTGCCCCTGAGCGCTCAGGACTCCAGGCACATAGCCCTTTTGAACCGGGAATATAAAGCTCTATACGAAAGGGCCTACAAATATCTTTCCGCCGCCGCTGAGATAAGGGATGGGGAGGAACGATGGGAGATGAACCCTGAGCTGAGTCTACAGCTCACCCGCCGCCTGGGCAGGATACTGGACGCCACTCCCAGCACGGTCTCCGGCTCGCCCACGGCTCTCCGCCGTCTCTTCACCGCCATAAGCTGTAAAGGTCGACTGTATCTGGGAGAGAGCATATCCAAGCTGTGCGGGCGTATCTTCTCCCTGCCGGACGGTATAGCACCGAGCTTTATGGCTCTTGCCGCCGCAGAGGCTGACAGTCGCGGTCTGTCTGCCCTGCTGGTGCCTGAAGCTCTTGACCCTTCCCGGCTGTCGGCTCTTCTTCTCCCAGGCTGTTCTCTGGCCTTTGTGCCGGAAAGCTGGGAACTGCCCGGAAAGCAGCCCCTGGACCTGGAGGGACTTGAGCTGCCGGAGCCTGTCACCTTACCGGAGCAGTACGGCTCCGCCCTATCCAGAGCCATATTGCTCCTGTCCCAGGCCAAATCTCTCCACGACCAGCTGGAAGCGGTGTATAAACCCTATATGGACTTCAAGGCTCTGGACGCCTTTACCCGTGCCCATATCCAGGCAAACGTGGAAATGCCCATGGAGGCGGAATCTGCGAAGGCTTGAAAATACAGGACTTTCCCAACGGTCGAGCCGCCGGAGGGCCGGGAAGTATTGACTTTTTCCCTTCTGGGACATATCCTCAAAATGAACTTGCAAGTTAATACTTTTCCCAAAAAGGAGCCCTTACAATGGACAACAAAAAGACCTTCGGCATGTTCATTCTCCAGCGCCGCCGAGACTTGGGCTTGACCCAGAAGGAATTCGCCTCCCGGCTCTTCGTCACCGAGTCCGCCGTCTCCAAGTGGGAGCGGGGTCTGAGCTACCCGGACATAACTCTTTTGCAAAACATCTGCTCCGTGCTGGAGGTGTCGGAGCATGAGCTTCTCTCCGGCAGCGAGGACACCCGCCAGCGGGATTCCTACCGTCTGGCGGAGCGATATGTGAAGCTCTGCCGGAACACCCGTCTAAGTCAGTATATAATTTACGGCGGCATTTTACTTATCTGCGCTCTTGTCAACCTCTCCACTGCCGGCAGGCTGGATTGGTTTTTCATACTGCTGCCCTGTGTGCTGCTGTGCGCCTCCCTGACTTTGGTACCCAGCCTCTGCGCCCTAAGCGGCAGATGGGAGCCCTATCGTCGTCTCCTCAGCCTGGGCGGCTTCAGCCTCTCTCTGGAGCTGCTGCTTTTGGCCTCCTGTCTTTATGCCGGCGGCAACTGGTTTGGCTGGGCAGGCACGGCAGTCCTCTTTGCCCTCAGCCTGGTCTGTCTGCCTTTTTTGCTGAGAAGCTCTCTGCTTCCAGAAAAGTACAGGCGCCGCAAGCTGTCGCTGTATCTGGCTGCCGAGACTCTCCTGCTGCTGCTCTTGCTGCTGGTGTGCAGCTTTTATACCGGCGGCGCCTGGTTCCCCATTACCGCCTGCGCTCTTCTCTTTGGCCTGGGGCTGGTTTTCCTGCCGGTATTCCTCCGGCAGCTGCCTCTGCCCCGGAACCTCAGCTCCAGAAAATTCAGTATATACGCAGGCATAGAGACCGGCCTGCTGCTTTTGCTTCTCCTGGTCTCCTGCCTCTATAGCGGCGGCAGCTGGTTCTTCCTGGCGGCGGTGTCTGTGGTCTTTGGCCTGGGCCTGGTGCTGCTGCCCCCGGTGCTTCGGCAGCTGAGACTTCCGCCCCCTTGGGGACAAAACCTGGCCCTGCTGTATTTATCTGTTGAAAGCCTGCTCCTGCTGCTCACTGTCATCCTGGGTACCGCTGCCGGCGGCCGGGCCCAGGCCGTGGACTATCTTGCGAACTTTCTGGTGTCTCTCATTCCTCTGGCCCTGCTCTGGGGCGTCATGCTGTGCCTGCGCTATCTGCCGGTGAACCGTCCTCTGCGCTGCTCCGCCGCCTGCGGCTTTACAGCCCTCTGGCTCTGGACCTGGCCCATCCTCATGGATGCAGCGTTGTCTCCCATATATGGCTGGCATGAGGAGATAAACAACTATAGTCTGGCAACCCCCTTCGTCTCCGCCGTCCCCTGGAGCGGCTGGTTTTGGTATGCCGGGCTTATACTGGTCTTTGCCGCAGCAGCCCTTGCCCTGCTTTTTCTCGGGCTTTCCCGGCGTTTTAAATCAAAATAAGAGCTGTCACGTAAGTCCATAGCCTTTTCAGTACGGACACAAAACCGGCAGACGGATAGTCCCGTCTGCCGGTAATATTATTTTATATGCTATATTGGTTTTGCGCTTTACTTTCTCAGTTTGCTCTCAGCATTATCGAAATGCTCCTTGGTGAGCTTTGCAACCACGCCGGACAGGGCAAAGATGGCCACGAAGTTAGGCACGGCCATAAGTCCGTTGAAGGTGTCGGCCACGTCCCAGACCACGTCTATGGGGGACACGCAGCCAACTACGATGATTATGGCGAAGATCACCTGGTAGATACGGATGCTCTTGCTGCCAAAGAGGTACTGGGTGCAGCGGGTGCCGTAAAGGGCCCAGCCCAGAACGGTGGAAAAGGCAAAGAGCATCAGAGCTACGGCCACAAAGAGTGCGGAGAACTTCTCTCCAAACACGGTGGAGAAGGCGGCCATGATGAGCTCGGAGCCGGGCTTGGTGCCGAAGCTAATGTCGATGCCGCTGCAAATTATGGTCAGGGCGGTGAGAGAGCAGATGACCAGGGTGTCCATGAACACCTCAAAGATACCGTAGAGTCCCTGGTCCACGGCGCTGGGGGCGTCGGCGGCGGCGTGGGCGATGCCGGCAGAGCCAAGGCCCGCCTCATTGGAGAAGGCGCTGCGGCGAAGGCCCCATACTATAGCCTGCTTCAGAGCTATGCCCGATGCGGCGCCCATAACGGCACGGGGAGCAAAAGCTGCGCTGAAGATTTTCACAAAAGCGCCGGGGATATTCTGAGCGTGGCATATCAGCACCACGATGCACACTATGATATAGATAACGCTCATAAAGGGCACCAGCTTTTCGGTGACGCTGCCTATGCGCTTTATACCGCCCAGGAGTATGACGGCGATGAGCAGGGCCATGGAGATGCCCAGTATCCAGTGAACGGTAGTCCTGGCAGACTCGCTGAGACTAAAGAAAACATTGATGGCGTCGGTGATGGAGCCGGTGATGGAGTTGACCTGGCTCATATTGCCGATGCCGAAGGAGGCCAGCACCGCAAAGACGGCAAAGACTATAGCCAGCCATTTCCATTTACTGCCCATACCGTTGGTAATGTAGTACATTGGGCCGCCCACCCAGTCGCCGTGGACGTCTCTCTGGCGGTAATGTACGGACAGGGTGACCTCGGAATATTTAACCACCATGCCCATGAGGGCTGCCAGCCAAAGCCAGAACACGGCGCCGTAGCCGCCCAGGGCTATAGCCTGGGAGGTGCCCACGATGTTGCCGGTACCCACCGTGGCAGCCAGAGCTGTGGTCACAGCCTGTAATGGCGTTACGGCGCCGTGGCCGGCTTCAGCCTTTTTAAACATCTTACCGGCGGTGTTTTTCATGGCATAGCCGAAGCGTCTGAACTGGATAAATCCCGTTCTTACAGTCAGCAGCACGCCGCCGATCATAACACAGGGCAGGAAAATATAAAGCCATGCCACAGTGTTCAAGGGTCCCGTAAAGAAATTCAAAATTGCCTGCATATTGTCCTCTCCTTTATTCACAGCTCCTTTTATAAGTCTATGTCCGAGCTGGATGTGATACCTGTCGATTTTGCCCGCCACCCCTGCGGTAAATGGGCAAAAGAAAAGAGCTGCTGCAAAACAACAACTCCGGTATAGGCGGGAGAACTTCTTCCCCTCGCTCCTCTGTCCTTTGGCCTGAGAGATTCGGTCCTAAGACCTTGCACCTTCGGCACTCATAAATGAGATTCTCCAGAGTTCCCTCCGCTGCCAGCGGCCTGACAGTTTCACAGGGTTATGAAATTATGGGCTAACTATACCACGGTAAGGGGTCCGTTTCAAGAGCAAATTATTTAATTGGGCAAAGTGTTAAATCGGAGCAGTGCGTTTATGAATTTTCCGTGAATCTTCAACAAATTTTTTCGAGGATATTTTCCGATTTACAAGGCTTTCCCGGCGTTGTATACTTACTCATATAAAGTGTCTAGGGAGGGAAATATGGATAACTCCTTCTTTTCTTTATACGACGTTCTCCTCTCCGGAGTAGACGGGACGCTGCCCATAAACTCTGCGCTCTCCGGGGAGCAGTGGTGTCTGGCGGCCATGGAGACAGGAACGGGCATAGCCATGCACAGCCCTGGCAATAGCCGACCGCCCATGTTTCCGGAAGGGCTGGAGGGGCTGGCGTTGGCTCGGGCAGCCCAGGCCCTTATGAGCTGGAACATGGAGGAAGCGAGCTTTGCCATGGCGGCGGTAAACAGCTTTTACAATACCCCGCAGCGCATGGAAGCTCTGGGCGCCGCCCTGCCGGAGGGCGGCCACTATGGGGACGGCATAGATTTCTCCGGACTTACCGTAGGCATAGTGGGCCACATGCGGGGCCCGGCAGGTCTCAGGGAGGCGGCAAAGTCGGTCTATATCCTGGAGCGCAGCCCAAAGCCCGGAGACTATCCCGACACCGCCTGCGACTATCTCCTTCCCAAATGCGACCTGGTCATTATCACCGGCAGCAGCCTTATAAACAAGAGTCTGCCCCATCTGCTGGAGCTGTGCCGGGGCGCCTACACCATCCTCACCGGCCCCAGCGTGCCTCTGTGCCCGGCGCTGTTGGACTTCGGCATAGACCGTCTGGCGGGCCTGGTAGTGACGGAGAGGGAGGCCATGTTCCGGCACGTGAGAGACAGCGTCCCCGGCAGCCCCCATCACCTGGGCCGTCCCTTTATGCTGTGCCGGTGAAAGATAAAGGATACTCATATTAAAAATAGGAAGCGCCTGGCGCTTCCTATTTTTTCGGCTTCAGCCGGACTGGTGCCTTTTGAAGCTGCGCACTGCCAGGAAAGAAAAGGCTGCAATCAGCAATGTACTGAATGCCCAGATGAATTTATAGGGTGCGAACAGTATACCAAATATCTCAATAAAACTCCTGTCAAACCCAAAACTGACAGAATTTACCGGAAAGAATTTTAAAAGTTCATATATCGGGCCGGATGATTTCAGAGGCGCCCAGATAAACATGGGTATTATGGTCAGCAGCGTTCCTATAATTACCACCGGAGCCGTGCTCCTCTTCACCCTTGCCGACAAAAAGCACACCATAGCAGCGAACAGGGCGCAGGCAAAGAGTACCGAGACAAAGTGGATAAGGCAGGCTTCAAGCAGAGTGAGGGGATAGGTGCAGCCGGGATTTGCCACCTGGATGTTCACATTCCCTCCCTCAAAGCCGTAGATCAGCAGGAAAGCCAGCCAGCTCAGGCCCATTACCAGCGCCGCACCCAGTACGGAGATAACAAGGGAGACAAACAGCTTTGCCCGGCACAGGCTCCCTTTTCCGTTTCTTGTGCACAAAATTATCTGGTCCGTTTTCTCCTCGTACTCGTTGGAAAAGATCGGTGAAAGCAGCAGCAGGAGCATGAACAGTGCCGTAATGGCCAGGCCCTTGGAGCTCATTATATATGCCTCATATCCCCCGAAATAATCGCTGTATAAAGGCGTTTCAATGCTCTCAATGAGCTCCAGATTCTTCTCCACTTCCGCAGCTGAGAGCCCTTTCTCCCTCAGCGTCATGGTCCGGGCAAAATCCTTTAATACGGAATCGAAATTTTCCGCCTGCTCCGGGCTGAGCCTGTCCGCAGCCTTGTCTTCCCCCAGGTATTCAAGGCTCAGGGCGTCCATGGCCAGCCAGTCCAGGTCCTCCGCATATACCTTATTTATAAGCTCCACCACCGGCTCATAGGGCAGGATGTATCGGATGTAGGCCTCCTCTTTCAAATGTCTGCCGTATTCGTTTACAAAAAAATTATCCTCATTGCTTATCATCTCCCGGTTGGAGAGAAGGGCTTTTGAGATAAGCTCAGAGCTGATGTATCCCCTGTTTGTAAGGATGACAGCCTTGTCAAGTTTCATTGCCTCATATTTTGAGATATCCCTGCCCACACTGTGGTGGAAGGAGCCGCCGCTGATACTGGAAAACACCGTCACGGCAATTATCCCCAGGCAGATGATTATTGCAGCGGGAAAGGTTCTCCGCCCGAATATTTTTTTGAATTCAAATCCTGCCAGGGCCCGGAAATTATTCATGTCCTTCAGCCTCCGAAAAATAATAGAGATACAGATCCTCCAGCCCTGCAGGAGCCTCTGTCGCCCCCTCAGGGGGCTCCCCCTCGCATACGAAGCGGAGGAGGACCTTTTCCCCCTCGCTGCGGTAATTGATGACGCTGTAGCTTCGGGCCAGGGCCTCAGCCCTCTCCCCGCAGCTTACGAGCTCATATACCTTGCCCCGGATGACCTGAGTGACCTCCTCCAGACTGCCCTGGTGGATCAGCCGTCCCTTTTTCATCAGCAGTATAGTCCCGGCAATGTGCTCCACATCGGAGACGATGTGGGTGGATAAGAGAACTATCCTGTCCCTGCCCAGCCGGGAGATAAGGTTTCTGAAGCGTATCCTCTCCTTGGGGTCCAGGCCAGCCGTGGGCTCATCCAGGATCAAAAGCTTCGGGTCGTTGAGCAGGGTCTGGGCAATTCCCAGGCGCTGCTTCATTCCCCCTGAAAAAGTCTTGACCTTCTTTTTTGCCACGTCGCCCAGTGAGACCAGTTCCAGAAGCTCACCGGTCCTGGTCCTGGCCTTGGCCTTCGTCAGTCCCTTCAGGCCGGCCATGTAGTACATAAAGTCCTGAGCTGAAAATTCCGGGTAATATCCGAAATTCTGGGGCAAGTATCCCAGCATGGCCCTGTATTCCTCATCCCCTGCGTCCAGACCCTCAAAGCTGATGCTGCCGCTGCTGGGGCTCAAAACCCCGCAGATCATACGGATGAGGCTGGTCTTTCCCGCTCCGTTTTCCCCCAGCAGTCCGTATACTCCTTCGCGGAGATCCAGGGACACCCGGTCCACCGCAAGCTTATTTTTGTATTGCTTTGACACCCGGTCTATCCTAAGTTCCATACCGGCTCCTCCTCTTGTTTTAGTATCTCTATGCACTGCTTTGCCGCTCCCACAGACAGCAGCACAAAGGCCGCCGCCCACCAGGGAAAGTTATGACCGGCATAAAATTCCGGACTTGCTTGATATATTAAGGCATCTCCCAGGCCCACGCCCAGAGCGATGGCTCCGCACAGCCAGGCGCCTTCCCTCCCGTGAACAATGCGGCTTGCCCACAGTCCCAGGAAAGCAGTGAGCAGATATGGGCAGAGCATATATATCCCCGTCTCAAAGAGCGGCTTGTCCCCATTCAAGTGCGTCAGGGGCAACAGCAGGAAAAACAGGAGCAGGTCTGCAAGGCCCAGTATCCCCAGCCTGGCCAGCAGGACGCTTCTCAGAGAAAATCGGGAGGACATCTCCAGTTCCGCCATGCCCCAGAACTGGGAGCGGCCGCTCTCCGTGACAGGGGCCAGGGCCAGCAGGGGCATACAGGCGGAAACGAACCAGAGCATGTCCTTTTTAAGATATACCGCCCCAATCAGGGACAAAACGAAAATCAGGGTCGAGAGCCCCCATATCCATTTTGGAATATAAGCCGCCTGAGACAGCAGAAAATCCGAAATTCCGACAGGCTCAGCGGGCAGGCTGTCAAAGAAACGCCTTTTGTCCTCCGGCTTCGGCGCCTCAAAATATTCTTTCAGCGCTATTTTCATTTTCCTGTTCACAGTGCTTCCCCCTCTTCAAATATTTTCTTTACATCCCTTACCGCCTTTGAAAGCCTTCGGCGCAGGGCAAAACGGGAAACCCCGTATAGTCCGGCAATGATCCCAACAGGCAGCTCATTGACATAGCGCAGGAGCAGCAGTTCTCTCTCCCCCTCCTCCATCCCATCAAGGGCAGCCCTCAGGGAAGAGCGCAGCAGCATTCCCTCGTCGGAATAGCTTCCCATACTCTCCTCATCCAAAGGGCAGGTCTTTATCTTGCGATGTTCATCAATACAGAGGTTTCGGGCTATGGTATAGAGATACTGCAAACATTGGCCCCTGTCCGTATATCTGCTGCTCTCAAAGAACTTGAGGAAGGTCTCCTGGGTGATATCCTCCGCCGTCTCCCGGCTGCGGGTCTTGAAATAGCAGTAACGGTATATCTTGTCATATTGTTCCTCCAGATCCATAGACGGCCTTCCCCCCCTCTCATTATGCTTAACGTACAAGCCCACAGAAATGTGCGGCGGCTTTAAAAAATTATAGGATTTATGGTTTTTAAATTAAACAGCCCCGGCACTGTGTACGCCTCATGCGCACATAGTCCGGGGCTTCATACTCTCCGTAATCACAAGTCCGAAG
>CALXGF010000029.1 GCA_944387735.1 uncultured Oscillospiraceae bacterium | reverse complement strand
TAGTGGAAGGGCTTATCGGTCAGATATTTAGTTTTTTCAAATACGACGGACATTTACTTACCCTCCTTCATTTCGAGGATCTTAGCTACGATCTCTCCGGTAGTGGGCATAAGGCTGCCGCAGTGGCCGAAGTATTCAACGGGCTTGGTACCGTTCACGGCCAGCTTCACGTCCATGCACATCTGGCCTTCGTTGGCCTCTACATCCAGCAGGGCTTTGGCATTGAGAGTAGCCTCCTTCAACTCCTTGTAGGGGAAGGGCCACACGGTAATAGGCCGGAACAGGCCCACCTTGATGCCCTTTTCCCGCAGCTCGTTGACTGCGGACTTGGCAATACGGGCCACAGTGCCGAAGGCGGTGATGACATAGTCGGCGTCCTCGGTCATATATGCCTCGTACATTACCTCGTTCTTCTCGATCTCACGGTAGATGGCCTGGAGCTCGTTGTTATGTACGGTGAGCTCCTCGGTGTTGATGTACAGGGAGTTAATGACGGCTCTCTTGGCAGGATCGTCGCCGGGCTTCCAGCCGGTAGCGGCCCAGGGTTTCTTCTCCGGGTCTACCTTGAACTCTCTCATCTCCGGCATTTCCACAGGCTCCATCATCTGGGCCATGATGCCGTCGGCCAGGAACAGCACCGGCACCCGGTATTTCTCAGCCTTGTCAAAGGCAAAGCTGAAGATGTTTATAGCCTCCTGGATGGAAGCGGGGGCGTAGGTAATCAGGTGGTAGTCGCCGTTACCGCCGCCTTTGGTGGCCTGGTTGTAGTCGCCCTGAGAGGCTTGGATGCTGCCAAGGCCAGGTCCGCCGCGCATAACATTTAGGATTACGCAGGGCAGTTGAGCGCCGGCACAGTAGGAAATACCCTCCTGCTTAAGGCTGACGCCGGGGCTGGAGGAAGAGGTGATGACACGCTCGCCGGTAGAGGCTGCGCCGTAGACCATGTTTATTGCCGCCACTTCGCTCTCAGCCTGGAGGAAGCAGCCGCCCACCTCGGGCATACGTGCGGACATGTATTCTGGAATTTCAGTCTGGGGAGTAATAGGATAGCCGAAGAAGAAGCGGGCGCCGGCACGGATGGCGGCCTCGGCAATAGCTTCGCTACCCTTCATAAGGGTCAGTGCCATTTTAATTTCCTCCTTAATCCTTTTCTATGTGGATAGCCACATCCGGGCAGGTACGGGCGCAGGACGCACATCCGATGCATGCCTCAGGTTCCACTACCTCTGCGGGGTGGTAGCCCTTTGCGTTGAGCTTGGTTTTTGAAAGGGCAAGGACGCTCTTGGGGCAAGCTCTGACGCACAGACCGCAGCCCTTACAAACAAGCTCGTTGATTGTCACCTTTACCATGGTTCTACCTCTTTTCTTTTATGATTTTCCAGTTATTACTGACAATTATCAACAGGCCGTCCCAGACGGCCGGGATATGCTTTTTCAAAGGCTCTTTATCCAGCTGTTCCAGTCCCTGGCCATATAGGTATCTATATACATGGGCCGACCGACAAACTTTGGATCGTGGCCCTCGGAGAGGAACTGATCCAGCATCCGCTTTTTACCGGAGGTGTAGAGCACCGGGACTCCCGTGAGCTCCGACACCTGCTTTATCATCTCATAGCCGTCTCTCAGCTCAGCCGGCCCGGTGGCCTCGGCCAGATTGGTATTGTTTATCATGCCGCTGATCTTCAGCCGGGAATGGGCCTGCATCTCCTCCTGGAGCCTTATTATCTTCTCCACGGTGCCGGAGAGGGGACGGCGGATATTGATGACGTTGAGCACCTCCAGAGCTCCCTCCTCCAGGTCCATGAAATCCTGGTGATAGCGGCCCAGAGCCGTGGAGCCCACGGCGTCGCCGCCCACGTCGAATACCACGGTATCCCAGTCCATATCAAAGGCAGAGGCCACCTCTGCCGGCAGGGACAGGGTCTCAATGCCTGAGCAGGAGAAGTTGGGGGATACCAGACGTATCTCCTTCATTTCGGTAAGCTTGCCATGCTCGGCAAGACGGAAGTAGGTGTTTACCATGTCCAAATCCAGCAACTCCGTACGTTTGCCTTTTTCGGCGGCCTGAAAGGCAAAATTCAAAGCCAGCTCGGTTTTACCGCTGCCGTAGTTGCCTATCAGAACGTATACTTTTTTCATGTTACGCACCTCTTCTCCTTGCGCCTTTACCGCACTTATATTCTATCATCCCAGCAAGAAACACGTCAATGAACAATAGTGCCGATATTTAGCTTCAAACAAATTGCAAAATGACGAAATAAATCTGTGATTGCTTCTAGTTAGAAGCATATATAGCTATTATATACTTTTTTAGCGTTAATAAGAAATCACCCCCACGCCCAGCTGCCCGGACATGGGGGTGATTTCCTATTCATGTTTGATGCTGGAAACCAGCAGTATGACTTGATTATCGGATACCGTGGCTACGCCTTCTCCCACCTCTATGCTGCCTCGCTCTTCGCCGGCGGAGTAGCAGACATTGCCGGCAGCTACTGCGCAGAGCATATCGCAGTGGCCCCGGAGTATGCCCAGGCTACCGAAGGCGGTGGGCAGTTTCACATAGTCCACATAATTCTCAAAGCTGTCTCCATAGGCGGTGCTGACGCTGAGATGAATATCACTGGCCATGGCGTCACCTCAGTAATTGTTCCGCTTGGCGATGACCTCGTCTATGGTGCCGCACAGCAGGAAAGCCTGCTCCGGCAGGTCGTCCACGTCGCCGCCCAGAATGGCCTGGAAGCCCTTAATGGTCTCCTTCAGAGGCACGTACTTGCCTTGCATGCCCGTAAAGTTCTCAGCCACATGGAAAGGCTGGGACAGGAATCTCTGGATGCGCCGGGCTCTGTTGACGGTGAGCTTATCCTCGTGGCTCAGCTCGTCCATGCCCAGCACGGCTATGATGTCCTGGAGCTCCCGGTATTTCTGCAAAACTTCCTGCACTGCACGAGCAGTTTGATAATGCTCGTTGCCCACTATATCCGCCTCCAGCATCCGGGAGGAGGAGGCCAGGGGGTCCACAGCCGGGTATATGCCCAGCTCGGAAATGGAGCGGGAGAGGACTGTGGTGGCATCCAGGTGGGCAAAGGTAGTGGCAGGGGCAGGGTCGGTGAGGTCGTCGGCGGGCACATACACTGCCTGTACGGAGGTGATGGAGCCCTTTCTGGTGGAGACTATACGTTCCTCCAGAGTGCCCATATCAGTGGCCAGGGTGGGCTGGTAGCCCACGGCGGAGGGCATGTTGCCCAGCAGAGCGGAGACCTCGGAGCCCGCCTGGATAAAGCGGAAGATATTGTCTATAAACAACAGCACGTCCTGGTGCTGCACATCTCTGAAGTACTCGGCGATAGTAAGAGCGGACAGAGGCACCCGGAGCCTTGCGCCGGGGGTTTCGTTCATCTGGCCGTAGACCAGGGCGGTTTTCTCCACAACTCCGGACTCGGTCATCTCGTTCCAAAGGTCGTTGCCCTCGCGGCTGCGCTCGCCCACGCCGGCAAACACGGAGTAGCCGCCGTGCTCATAGGCCACATTGCGGATAAGCTCCATGATAAGTACGGTCTTGCCCACGCCGGCTCCGCCGAATAGGCCGATCTTGCCGCCCTTGGCATAGGGGGTGAGCAGGTCAACCACCTTTATGCCTGTCTCCAACATATTGTCTGCCGGCACTATATCGGTAAAGCTTGGCGCATTCTGGTGTATGGGGCGGTATTCCTTGGCCTTTACCTGTCCCTTGCCGTCGATAGGCTGGCCCAGCACATTGAACATGCGTCCCAATGTCTCTTCGCCCACAGGCATTTCTATAGGATGGCCGGCGGGAGTTACCCGGCAGCCTCTGGAGAGGCCGTCGGTAGAACTCAGAGCTATACAGCGCACAGTGCTGCCCCCCAGCTCCTGCACCACTTCTGCGGTGACGGAGCCCTGGCCGCTCTCCAGATATACGGCGTCGTATATAGCGGGCAGCTGTCCCTCGGGGAAGCGCACGTCTACTACCGGCCCCACAACTTTGCAAACAGTTCCTTTTTCCATTCTATTCTCCATTCCGCAGAGCATTTGCCCCGCCCACCACCTCGGAAATCTCCGTGGTAATCTTAGCCTGGCGAGTCCGGTTCAAAATGAGGTTAAGGTCATGCAGCAGCTCGTCTGCATTGTCTATGGCATTGGTCATTGCGGTCATACGGGCAAAGTGCTCGCTGACCTTGGCCTCCAGCAGGATCTTGGCAATGTTGTTGTCCACATACATTCGGCTGAGGGTATTGGTGATACTCAGCTTATCCGGCTCAAAGATGCAGTCGCCGCCCTTTTCCTCCTCCTTGCTCTCCAGAGGCAGCAGCTGGAAGCTGTGGGGTCGCTGCCCCATGGCCTCCCGACGCTGGTAAACCAGGACGACCTTGTCCGCCTGCCCGCCTGTGTATAGCTCCTGGATGTATTTGGACAGCTCTTGGGATTGTTCCTGGGACGGGATATCGTCAATATCGTCAAAGCAGCGGGCCACTTTCAGCGTTTTGTCTTCCCTGTGTTCACCGCTCCAGCGTCCGCAGATAAGGGTGAAATACTCCGCCTGTTCCTTTTCCAACAGGGAACGAAGATACCTCAGCACATCCCAGTTGTATGCTCCGCATAGTCCCCTGTTCCCCACGAACAGAACATAGCAGACCTTTTTTATCTCCCGGGGCTTCAGCAGGGGACATTCCTCCCCGTCTACGTCCGAGAGTACCAGGCCCAGGGCCCGGCGGCATTTTTCCGCAAAATCCTCCAGTCTGGACAGCAGGATCTGGGTCTGGTGCAGCTTGGCCGTGGATACCAGCTTCATGGTCTTTGTTATTTTACCGGTGCTTTCTACACCCTTTATTCTGGCCTTTATGGCATAGATGCTGGCCATTGGCCGCACCTCCCTTCAGGCAATTTTTTGATCAGGGTCTGAAATCCTTTTTGAAGTTTTCTATGACCTGGCGCAGATGGGCTATCTGATCCTTGTCCAGCTTCTTGCCGCCGTCTATAACTGCGCAAAGCTGCGCAGCATTTTCATAGGCATAGGCGGTGAGCCGTCTTTCGAACTCGGGCACCTGGCCGGTCTCCAGATCGTCCATGAAGCCCTCGTTGGCGGCATATATAGCCACCACCTCTTCGGCCACAGTGCGTGGGTCAAAGCGTTTCTGCTTTAGAAGCTCAGTGAGCTTTCTGCCTCTGTTGAGGGCGTCCCTGGTAGCCTTGTCCAAATCGGAGCCGAACTGGGAAAAGCTCTCCAGTTCTCTGTACTGAGCCAGATCCATCCTCAGACGGGAAGCAAACTGCTTCATAGCCTTGGGCTGAGCGTCGCCGCCCACACGGCTGACGGAGAGTCCAGCATTGATTGCCGGACGAACGCCGGAGTTGAAGAGGGACTCCTCCAGGAATATCTGTCCGTCGGTGATGGAGATGACGTTGGTTGGGATGTAGGCGGAGATATCTCCGGCCTGAGTCTCAACTATAGGCAGAGCAGTCATGCTGCCGCCGCCGTTTTCGTCATTGAGACAGGCAGCCCGCTCCAGCAGTCTGGAGTGGAGGTAGAATACGTCTCCGGGATAGGCTTCACGCCCTGGCGGGCGATGGAGCAGCAGGCTCAGCTCACGGTAGGCCACTGCATGGTGTGACAGATCGTCGTAGACGATAAGCACATGGCGGCCCTTGTACATCAGGTATTCGCCCATGGCGGCGCCTGTGTATGGAGCGATGTACAGCATAGGCGCCGGGTCGGATGCCTTGGCGCAGATTATAATACTGTAGTCCATGGCCCCCAGTTCCCGGAGCTTTGCGGCAATACCTGCCACTGTAGACTCCTTTTGACCTATGGCCACATAGATACAGATTACGTCCTTATCCTTCTGGTTGATTATGGTATCAACGGCTATGGAGGTTTTGCCCGTCTTTCTGTCGCCTATTATCAGCTCACGCTGACCCCGGCCTATTGGCACCAGAGCGTCGATGGCCTTTATGCCGGTATGCAGAGGGACGGACACGGGTTTTCTTGCAATAATACCGGGGGCGGGGCTTTCCACAGGCCGCGTATCTGTGGCCTGTAAGGGTCCTCTGCCGTCTACGGGGCGGCCCAAGCCGTCAAGGACGCGGCCGATAAGCCCCTCGCCCACAGGAACCTCCATGACTTTCCCCGTGCGGCGCACCTGAGCGCCCTCATGTATATTTTCATAATTGCCCAACAGCACGGCGCTGACCCGGTTCTTCTCTATATCCATGACCATGCCCTGGAGTCCGCCCTCAAAGCGCACCATTTCTCCGGCCATGACGTCGGACAGACCGACTATACGACAGATACCGTCGGCAAGACTCTCCACCACGCCGGTCTGAAAGCAGCCGGGCTTAGTGGACGCTTCGGCAAATTTGTTCCGGAAATAGACGGCGATGTCCTCCTTGGGGCTGTCGTCGGCTTCCAGCTCCTCCCCCACACGCCGCAGCATAAACTCCAGGCTCCCGTCATAGACGGTATCCTCAAGCTGGAAGCGCAGCCCGCCTATCAGCTCCGGCCTTATCTCCGTCTCCAGGCTGAATTTTCCCTGGGTCTTGTCACCCAGCAGCTTGCCGATACGCTCCAGCAGGGCCTGATCCACAGCCTGAGCTGCAGAGAGCTTTGCGCTCAGCTTCTCTCCCCAGCGGAGCTTTGCTCTGTCGCTGTCGGTGAGCTCCAGCATCTGCTCAAGCTGAGCTACAAAGCGTTGGGGCATCTCGCTGCGTTTTTGCGTGTATTTCTCGCTTTTAAGAAGCTGCTCAGTCTCCGTCAGCAGGGCGCCGGTATTTTCATTCCTGAGCTCCGTAAGCGTCTGCTGCTTAATACTGAGCATATCGTGCTCAGCCTCTTTGATTCGGCTGTCCGCCAGGTCTCGGCTCTCTTGGGCGCTGCGCTCGATACTGCGCTTGGAGCGCTCTCTGGCTTGGTCAAGAATATCCTGGCACTGGCGCTGGTTCTCAGCGTCCATATCCTCAAGGGTCTGTGTTATATGCCGGGCGTTTTCCCCGGCCGCCTTTGCCTCATCCAGCTCCCGGCTGATTTTCTGCCGATTGCCTTCTATCATGCCAATGACGATCTTCTTGCCGAACTTCACAAGAAAGAACGCCAGTATTGCAAAGTTTATCAGGGCAAACCATATGTTCCATCCACCCATACACAGTCACCCTCCTTCCTCAAAAAATCATTCCAGTCATAGATAAAGCTCAATTCTGTCAATGGCACAGCCTGTCCGCCAGACCGGCGGCCAGCTGGCTGCGCTGCTCTTCCAGCGCCTTGCCTGCGTCCTTATGCAGCTGCTCCGCCGCTTGGGCAGCCTGGCGGAGCTTCTCCTCCGCCTGGGTCTCGGCCAGCTTTGCTGTCTTTTCAGCCTCCTGCTTAGCCTGGACCTTGGCCTGGGAGACTATGCCCTCGGCCTCCTTCAGGCTCTCCGCTCTGCGGCAGTCCAGAGCCTTTTCTGTCTCGGCCAGCTTCTCCTTGGCCTGACGCTCCTGCTGGAAGCAGTCGTCGATGCCCTTTTGTCTCTGCTCTCTGAAGCTTATCACCGGCTTGTACAGCAGCTTGTTGAGCAGGAACATCAGTATAAAGAAGCTCAGGACAGTGAGCAGCAGCTCGGAAATATTGATGGTCAGCATGTCCGCTTCTCCTTCCAGTCAAGAACCGCCGTCAAATCTTGGCGATGAGCATGAAAGCGATAAGCAGACCGTAAATGGTCAGGGCCTCCATAAGGCCCAGGGAAAGTATCAAAGTGGAGCGTATATCCTTGCTGGCCTCAGGCTGGCGGGCTATGGCCTCCATAGCCTTAGAGGCGGCGATGCCCTGGCCGATGCCGGGGCCCAGAGTACTCAGAGCGATAGCTATTGCTGTAGCAATTGCAATAAGACCAGTTTCCATTTGTATATCCTCCAATAAGTTATATTGTTTTTCTCAAAAGCCGGAGCCAAACTCAGTCCTCGCCAGCCGCTTCCGAAATATAAATGGACAGCAGCATGGTAAATACCAGAGCCTGTATCAGACAAAACAGCAGGCTCAGCACCTGCATCAGCAGGGGCACGATTATGGGGAAAATGCCGTAGAGCTGCTCGGTGACCATTTCCTCGCCGTAGAGGTTGCCGAAAAGACGCAGCGCCAGGGAGAAGGGTCTGATGAACATCTCCACCACTGTCAGGGGCAGCAGTATACTGAGGAAGGATTTCAGGTATCCCACCAGTCCCTGCTCCTTGAAGCCCACAGTGTGGATAGTAAAGAAGCCTATGATTGCCAGGGCCGCCGTAACGGACAGGCTGGCCGTGGGCACGGAAAAGCCTTTAAGGTGTCCTGCGCCGGGGAGTAGGCCGGAGTAGTTGCAGACGATAATAAAAATGAAGAAGGTCGCCATAAGGGGGAAGTACTTTTTTGCCAGCTTTTTTCCCATTACGCCCTCGAAATAGGCCTGCAGCTTGCTGACGCTCATTTCAGCCAGGTTCTGCAAAACTCCGGGTACGTCCTTCATCTTTCTTGTGGCCAACCATGACAACAACGCCAGCAGCGCAATTATTACCCACATGGTGACCAGCACTCCGCTTATCTCAACAGGGCCGATGGAAAACAAAATGTCTGATGAATGTTCCACCGTTTCACCTCCAATGCCAAGCCTAGTTAAAAGCTTAGATTTTTTATTCCTTCCATCGCAATAATATAACACCATAGGGATAAAAATGGAAGCCCTTTTTAAAAATTTTGAGATTTTTTTGACAATGCCTTAGCGCAGGCAGATTCAATTCTCTCTGTTCCCTGTTTGGCCGACCGTCGGGGTGGCGGTCTTAGGGTAAATCGGGGATTCTACTCTCCGTAGAGTTTGACTCTACCGCTATTTCCAAATCCCTAAACGTCAATAGAGTAAGGCGGGATTTAATAGTTTGCATTTTTGATATGTCACGGTTTAATATATCAGCGACCGGGCTACAGAAGCGATCCATGTCCGGCAAAGGAGATAGCGCAACATGATAAAGCTTTTTACCGATACCTCTGCCAATCTTCCCATTGACCTGATACGCAAGCACGGCGTCAAGGTAGTTTCCTTTGAATATACTGTCAACGGCGTAGCCGCCGACTATTCCGAAGAGACGGATTTTGACGGGGCGGCCTTTTATGGGGCCATGAGAGCCGGCGCCGACGTAAAGACCGGTCTTATTAACATGTCAAAATTTAACGAGAGTTTTGAGAGCGAGCTGCAAGAGGGCAACGATATAATTTATATCGGCATGTCCGGCGGCATCAGCGGCACGGCGGCCATTGCCGCCGTGGCGGCAGCAGAGCTGGCGGAGAAGTATCCCCAGCGGCGCATACTCAGCTTTGACACCTACGCCGCCTCTTTAGGGGAAGGCCTTATGGTTCTGAAAGCTGCCGAGATGATAGAGGCCGGAGAGAGTTTTGACGCCGTCAGCGACATGCTCCACAAGCTGCGCCCGAACATGTGCCAGTACTTCACCGTGGATGACCTGAAGTATCTCCGCAAGGGGGGACGCATCACCGGCGCCGCCGCCGTCATAGGCAGCGTACTTAATATCAAGCCCATCCTCCAGGGGGACGATACCGGGCACATAATCCTCTGCGGAAAGATAAGGGGCAGGAAGAACGCCCTGAACAATCTGGCGGAACGCTATGACCAGCTCTGTGCCGACAAGAGCGCTATGCTGGGCATTGCCCACGCCGACGACCGGCAGGGTACGGACTATCTCATATCCAGGCTGAGGGACTGCGGCTTTACCGGCGAGTGTCTCACCGTGGGCTATGAGCCGGTGACCGGCTCCCATGTGGGTCCAGGCACTATTGCGCTTTTCTTCCCCGGAATACACAAATAATTCCCCGGGGTAAATCTGATATTATTATATAGTTTATATAGTTCAGCCGCCCACCGGCAAGCCGGTGGGCGGCTTTCTGTCCTTCTGTCTGTTTTTCAGAGCTTTATCTCAGCTGGCCGGCGGCGGGCTCAGTCGTCCATACCGTCGTCGCATATAAGTCCGTAGCCGCCCTGATGGCGTTTGTAAACCACGGATATGGCGTCGTCGGAGTCCATGTTTTTAAATACGAAGAACTCGTGTCCCAGGAGGTTCATTTGAAGAATAGCCTCTTCCGGGGACATAGGCTTTATGGAAAACCTCTTGCTGCGGACGATTTTGAAGTCCTCCTCGGTATCGTCCTCGGCAGGTGCATATACGGGTATGGCCTCACGCTCCAGCGCCCCCTCTCTCAGCCTCTTGCCGAGCCGGGTCTTGTTCCTTCGGATCTGGCGCTCAATAGCGGCCACGCCGGAGTCCACGGAAGCGTACATGTCGTTTGTAAGTTCGCTTGCCCGGTAAAACATGCCGTTATCCCGAATGGTTATTTCCGCCAGGAAGCGGCCCCTTTCAATGCTGAAAGTGACGTAGGCGTCCGCCTCGTTTTTAAAGAGCTTGTCCAGCTTGCCGATCTTCTTCATAGCGTAAGCTCTCAGATCCTCAGAGGAAGCCATTCTCTTTTCGGTAAAAGTGAACTTCATTTGTGCCAACTCCTTTCAAATATGCCTTTCACAGGACAGTCACGCCTAAGAAAAAAACGGCTGTCCCCTCTTACTTGATATAATATCACGAATTACCATTAATTAGAAGCTCTTTTCAATATAATTCTCATAATTGTAACATCTCACTTGGAAGGCGGCGGCTTTTTGTATAAGTATCCAAAATTCATTCAGCCAAAGTAAAACGGTCCGGGGAGCGTAAACCGGACCGTTTTACTCTTATCTTGCCTGGGCGCCATGGGAGCTCGCTCTCTACCGGAGCAGAATACTCTGGCCTCTAGTCCAATATGATCTCGCAGTCCAGCAGGGCGTTTTGCAGATTGTCTATCTGAAGCTCCGTAAGGAGGTTTCCCCCCAGATACAGGGTCTTCAGCGTCTTGAGATTCATAAGGGGCGTTTCCGAGCTGATTTTATTGTTGCTCAGGTCCAGCACTTCCACCGCCTGCAGAGAGGCCAGGGGCGTGATATCCTCGATGAGATTTCCTGAGAGGTTCAGCTCCTTTATGGTATGGCGGCTGCTGGTGAACTCCAGGATATAGATATTGCTTATGCTGTTTCTGGACAGGTCCACCTTTTCAAGAGCCGTAAGCTTTGAAAGTCCGGTGATGTCTGATATTCCCGTCCCCGCCAGATCCAGCTCCGTTGCATTGCTGGGCACCATATGTCCATCCACGTCTATATCGTAGGCCAGCTCCGAATGGCTTATGCTGCAGGTGGCCAACTTCGACTGGAGGCTGTCCACAGCCTCGCCGCTTATATTTGTATTTCCCTGGATATCCAGATCTGTCAGCAGGGTGAGCTTACTGAGGTAGGTCAGATCCTCGTCCCTGAGCCCCGTGTTGGCCAGCCCCAGCACCTTGAGGCTCTTCGTATTTCTCAGCCCGGAGAAATCCCTGATGGGGTTATCGTTGAGGTAGAGCTCCTCCACTCCGTTCATCATACTCGCCGGCGAGGTACTGTTTATGCTGTTTTTGGAGGCGTCGATATATTTCAGCATCTCCATGCCCATAAGCGGGCGCAGGTCTGTTAGCTCATTGTCGGACACATCTATCCACTCCAGCTTGGGCAGGTTCATCAGCGGGCTGAGGTCGCTTATCTCGTTACCGCTGAGATCCAGCTTCGTCAGCTCCTTGCAGTTGCCCAGAGCGGAGACGTCCCGCAGTCCCATGCCGCTGAGGTCCAGCTCCGTGACGTCGGATTTAAAGGTCACTCCGCCAAAGCTGATGTCCTGTTTTTCATCCGCCTGGGCGTCGCTGTGTATGGCGCAGTTGGGCAGAGCCTTGGACAGAGTCTCCAGCTGTACCTGGCTGATGTCTATGCCCTTTATACTGAGGGTGCTGAGATTAGGCAGAACACAGAGAGGGCTGAAGTCCTCAATGGGATTATTGTCCAGATATAAGGTGCGCAGGCCCACCAGGGAAGTCAAGGGCATCAGGTCGCTTATATCGTTGTCGCTTAAATTGAGACTGACAAGGCCGCCCATATTCTCCAGCGCCGAGACGTTGCTGATGGAGTTCCCTGCCAGGGACAGACTCTCCAGGGCGTAGAGCTGGTTTATCTCGGTAAAGACCGAATCCGTGAGCCCCATATCGTCCAGCACCAGACTGGAGGTGGTGGCTGACAGCCGTCTGCCCGCCACGGTCACCTTTTCAGCCTCCGCCATAAGCTGGCGGCGGCTCTCGATGGAGGATATCCTGGTGGTGACGCTGGGGTCCAGAGTATTCATGCCCCGCAGTATCTCCAGGGCTTTGGCGTAATTGCCCTGAGTCTCATAGCAATCCACCATCATAAAGAGGCAGTCCTCGGTGGGGTCTATAGCCGAAGCCTTACGCAGGGAAGCCAGGGCCCCGTCATAGTCGCTGGCAGAGTAACACTGGCGGGCCTGGGCCATATACTCATTGTACGAGCGCAGCTCCGACGCCCCCCGCAGGACCATAGCCACCACGATTATCAGCAGGGCAAGCACGGCGGTAGCTATCATATATATAAACCTTCTCCGGCGGCCTTTGTCGGAAAACCGCCGCTGCTGCTCTCTGGCAGCGGCTTGTTCCAAGGCTCTCAAACGGCGGCGTTCTCTGGCGGCTCTGCGCTCCTGAGCCTTGCTGCGGCGCCGCTCTTTATCTGTATTAGGCTTGTTGCGGCGCAGCCTATGCCTGCTCCTGGCGCCGGCTCTCTCCTCCCGGCCTTGCCGCCGCTCTTTGGAATCCATGCTCATTTAGCGTCCTCCACTGGAGGCATGTCCCGAGAGGAGCTCTGGGGCGTCTCCGTATCCGCTTTTGTCTCCGCATGGGCTGGCTCCGGCTTTTCCGCAGGAGCGGCTTTGGGCTCTCCTCCCCTTTTTTTAAGCCCCATGCCGACGCAGAACAGGGAGACCATGACGCACAGCACGGAGAGCTCCTGCAAGCCCTGGCTGAGAGTCATAGGGTCCGCCGCATCCCGCAGCTTGGCCAGGTCCTCCACAAAAATGTGGTACAGGAAAGGCAGGCCGAAGAGCGGAGGCAGCAGCCACTTGGTGCGGATATATCCCAGAACGGTGCCGGAATATATCACCGCCACCGCCAGGTACAGGAGTATGCACAGGACCGTGTGTATCCAGCTGTCAAATCCGAAGGACTTTATAACAAAGAACGCCACTCCCATAAGCACGGGAATTACCGACAGGAAAAAGCCCCGCCTGCCGAAGAGAAAGACGCACAGGGCAAAGAGTATATTGCAGCACAGGGGCAGCAGTATTTGGGTAGCTCTGAAGAATTCGTTTTCCCACAGCCCCCAGACGCCGAAGAGTCTGAATATGGCCGACAGGAGCATGAAGATTATGCTCGTCTGGGCCCAGGCGCTGCTGCGCTCCAGATAGAATCTGGCTCTGGGTCTTTTTTCTTTGGTTTTAGCTGCGGTCTCCGCCATATTATATTCACCCCTGATTGGAGGCAAAAGCGCCTTTATTTTATT
>CALXGF010000028.1 GCA_944387735.1 uncultured Oscillospiraceae bacterium | reverse complement strand
GAAAAGTATCCCGGCAGAGACGTGATAAGAGACGTTCTTCCGTGTGGAAGCTCACCGCTCCCGGCGTCGTGAAGTGCCCCAACTGCGGCGCTTTCTGTATGCCTCACCGTGCTTGCAAGGCCTGCGGTCAGTACAAGGGCCGCGCAGTCATCAATGTTGAGGAGAAGTAAAACAAGCTCAAGGAGGAAAGGTGCAGTGCCTCTCCTCCTTTTGCTTTACTTTGCCCCCTGAGGTGGGGACATTATGGATAATGCTATCAAGGCCATAGACAGGGACAGCCCCCTGGCGGGGAAAGTCCAGGCGGGAGATACCCTGCTGGCCATTAATTCCAATAAAATACTGGACGTGCTGGACTATAAGTTCTTTGCCTACGACACCCGGCTGGAGCTGCGCCTGCGCCGTCCGGACGGCAGCGAATACAGCCTCCACGTGGTGAAGCCGGAGGGCGGAGACCTGGGACTGGACTTTGAGAGCTATCTCATGGACAAGCCCCGCTCCTGCGCCAACCGCTGCGTCTTCTGCTTTATAGACCAGCTGCCCAAGGGCATGCGCCCCACAATGTACTTTAAGGACGACGACGCCCGCCTCAGCTTCCTGCTGGGCAACTACATCACCCTGACCAATCTCTCCCAAAGGGAGATAGAGCGCATCATCGCTTTGCATATAAGCCCCATCAATATCTCCGTACACGCAACGGACCCGGAGCTTCGCCGTCAGCTTCTGAGAAATCCAAGGGCAGGGGAGTGCATGGAGATCATGGGCCGCTTTGCCAAGGCGGGGATAACCATGAACTGCCAGATAGTCTGCTGCCCCGGCTTAAACGACGGGGAGGCCCTTATGCAGTCCATGAGAGAGCTGGAGAGCCTGTATCCCCAGGTACACAGCGTGTCCATCGTTCCCGTGGGCCTGACAATATTCCGGGAGGAGCTCTATCCTCTCACCCCGTTTACAAAGGAGCATGCCGCCGAGACCCTGGACATGGTGGACTCCTTCGGCGCAGAGTGTATCCGCCGCCACGGCAGCCGAATTTTTTGGTGCGGAGACGAGCTGTATATCAAGGCTGGGCGGGAGATACCCCCCGACGAATTCTACGAGGAGTATACCCAGCTGGAAAACGGAGTGGGTATGCTGAGACTTATGGAGACGGAGTTCTCCTCGGCCCTGAAACTGGGGGGAGAACCGGACGGACGGCCCTTCTCCGTTGCCACCGGCGTCTCCGCCGCTCCCTATTTCCGGATACTTCTGGATAAGGCCAAGGAGAAGTATCCTGAGATAAAGGGGAAGATATACCCCATAGTCAACGACTTCTTCGGCCACAGCATAAACGTCACCGGCCTTATAACCGGGGGCGACCTGATAGCCCAGCTGAAGGGCAGGGAACTGGGGGAGCGGCTGCTCATCTCCCAGAACATGCTGCGCCGGGCGGAAATGGACTTTTTGGACGACGTGAAGCTGGAAGAGGCCAGCGCCGCCCTGGGCCTTCCCATCTACCCCATAGAGCAGGACGGCTTTGCCCTGTTCGACGCCGTGTGCGGTGAGCTTCCGGAGCTGAGACTGCCGGTGAGGGAAGAGAATAATGAGCAGTTTTACAGGTACAATCAGAACTGAGAACGAATTATATTAGGAGGGTTTGAGAGTGTCAAGACCTCTTGTTGCCATAGTGGGCCGCCCCAATGTGGGCAAGTCCATGTTATTTAACCGCCTGGTGGGCCAGAGGCTCAGCATAGTGGAGGACACCCCCGGCGTCACCAGGGACCGGCTCTACGCCGAGTGCGAGTGGTGCGGCCGGAAATTCGACATGGTGGACACCGGCGGCATTGAGCCCAGCACCGACAGCGAGATACTCATGTTCATGCGGGAGCAGGCTCAGATAGCCATAGACTCCGCCACGGTTATCGTTCTGGTAACGGATATCCGCACCGGCGTCACCGCTGCGGACAAGGACGTGGCCAACATGCTGCTGCGCTCCGGAAAGCCCGTGGTGCTGGCGGTGAACAAGGCCGACTCCACCGGGGCCGAGGACCCGGCCATATACGAGTTCTATTCCCTGGGTCTGGGTGACCCTATCGCCGTCTCCGCCGTCCACGGCCACGGCACCGGGGACCTGCTGGACGCTTGCCTGGCCCATTTCCCCGACGCCGGAGAGTACGAGGAGGAGCCGGACTGCATCAAGGTGGCGGTCATAGGCAAGCCAAATGTGGGCAAGTCCTCCCTGATTAACCATATCCTTGGGGAAAAGCGCCTGATAGTCAGCAAGATGGCGGGCACTACCAGGGACGCTGTGGATACCCTTTTTGAAAACAAATACGGCCGCTACATGTTTATAGACACCGCCGGTATCCGCCGCAAATCCAAGGTGGAAGAGCGGGTGGAGAAGTTCTCCGTCATGCGCTCCCAGATGGCCATAGAGCGGGCCGACGTCTGCCTTATTATGATAGACGCCAGAGACGGCGTCACCGAGCAGGACACCAAGATAGCGGGGCTTGCCCACGAGGCGGGGAAGGCCAGCATCATAGTGGTGAACAAATGGGACCTGGTGGACAAGGAGACCGGCACCATGGAGAAGATGCGCAAGGATGTGATGAGGGACCTTAGCTTCATGAGCTATGCACCCATCCTCTTTATCTCCGCCCTTACCGGACAGCGTACCGACAGGATATTTGAGCTTATAAACTTTGTCAACGACCAGAGCAACATGCGTATCACCACCGGCATGCTGAACAACGTCCTGGCCGACGCTCAGGCCAGGGTCCAGCCCCCCACGGACAAGGGCCGCCGCCTGAAGATATACTACATGACCCAGACGGGGATAAAGCCCCCCAACTTCGTCATCTTCTGTAACAACCGGGAGCTGTTCCATTTCTCCTACCAACGCTATCTGGAAAACCAGATACGCTCCGTTTTTGGCCTGGAGGGTACGCCGCTGCGTATAGTTATCCGGCAGAAGGGGGAAAAGGAATGATAGTCTACTGGCTTTTGCTGCTGCCAACCGCCTTCGTGGCCTATATTTTTGGCAGCCTGGACACAATGGTAATTGCCTCCAACTTCCTCTTTCGCCACAATCTGCGCCGTCTGGGCACCGGTAACCGCTGGCTGTCCAACTTCCGACGTATTTTCGGCGCTCCGGGCTTTATTAAGCTGGCCATTGCCGAGGTGGTAAAGGACCTGCTGCCTATACTCCTGGGCGGTATGCTCCTGGGAATAAAGGACCATGCCGAAGTGGGGCGGGCCTTTGCCGGCTTTTGCCTGGTACTGGGGCGGCTCTACCCGGTGTTCTATAATTTTAAGGGCAGCCACGCCAGCCTGGCTCTTGTGGTGGCGGCCTTTTCGGTGAACACTTCCGCCGGGGGCGCAGCCCTGGTGGTGCTGGGCCTGGTGACCCTCACCCGCTACCTGTCCCTGGCTACGGTGGCGGAGGCCATAGTCCTCATTATGGTGGCGGTGCTGATAATAGACGACGCTATGCTTATGCGTCTGCTCATCTTCTCCGCAGCCCTGGTGATATTCAAGCACATTCCCGCCATGATACGCCTGATGCAGGGCAAGGAATTTCGCTACAGCCTGGAGGAGGACATCACCTATAAACTGGACGAGCGTTTTTGATTGGAGAGTGTACACATGAGTTTGCAGCTGGAGCTGGCCTATAACCACAGAGAAGAAGTGGGAGAGCTGTTCAGGGAATACACCCGCATGCTGGTGGAGCTTGACCCGGAGTTCCAGAAGTCCCTGGACGAGCAGAACTACGATGAGGAGCTGGAGCACCTGGAGGACAAATACGGTCTGCCGGGAGGACGGCTGTATCTGGCCTGGCAGGACGGTGAGCTGGCCGGCTGCGTGGGCATGAAGAAGCTGGACGGCAAAACCGGTGAGCTCAAGCGTCTGTATGTGCGCCCCTCCTTCCGGGGCCGGCATCTGGGCCGGGAACTGGTGGAGCGCATCATTGAGGATGCCCGCAGCCTGGGCTACAGCCGCCTTATGCTGGACACAATGCCGGAGCTTGTAAGCGCCCGGCACATGTATGAGAACATGGGCTTCAAGGTCACGGAGCGCTATAACAACAGCCCCCTGGACACCACCATATTTATGGAATACAGGCTGTGAAGAAAAACAAACAGCCGGACAAATTGCTCAACAAAATGGGAAACCCGTTGCACAGCGGGTTTCCCATTTTGTTTTTTATGCCATGGCCGCATAGCCCTCCCCGTCGGAATACATCACCGGAGCCATGCCCGAAACCAGCAGCACCATGTCCTCTACCGGCGTAGTGCTGCCGCTGCGGCCATACTGGGCCTTGAAGCTCAGCTCCTGGCTGAGATAGCCGTGCTCCGCCCAGCTGGGCAACTGGCCCGTTATAAATTGCCTCAGCTCGCCTAAGAGTTCCTCCCGCTGCTCCACGCTGCCCAGATACACGCCGCTAATGTATACTGCCTGGTTCAACTCCAGCCCGGTAGTGTTATCCAATATTGCGGAACTTATTTCTGCGGCCTCTCCCCCGGCAGGACGCAGGCTCAGCCTATAGCTTTTGTTAAGCTCCGGCATATTGGCAGTTCCCTCAAGTATCTCTTCCGCAGCCGCAGATGCGGCGCTGAGCCCTCTGTCTACTGCGGAAAGGGGATATATCCCCTCCAGCTCCCTGCCCTCTACCGTGACGGTACAGCACAAGCTGAGATTTGAGGCTACCAGAAATACCAGGGCTAAGGCCAGCAATAACAGTTTCTTCCCCATGTCAAAACCACCTCCAAAGTTAACATAATACAAAAATGATCTCCGGTCAATGGCTTCGACAAAACTGGTGCTATTGTTGGAAGGTATTATAGAATAAGGGATTCTTCCCGGGCGACAGGCTCTATCTCCGTGACGGAGACTTCAAAGGCGGTTTTTTCAACAGGTCCATCCTCGGTGAGCTTTATGTAGTTGCGGCTCTGTATGCGCCCCTGGAGCCGCAGCTGAGCGCCCACGCTCCACTGGGCGGCCTCCCTGGCTTTCAGGCCCCAGCAGATACAAGGAAGGTAGTCGGAGCGGCCGTAGTGCCGGTTCACCGCCAACATTAAATCGCAGATGTCCCGGCCCATGGGAGTGGTGCGGAGATTTGGGGCCTTACACAGGGTGCCGGCGAGCTGAACCAGATTCTCATCCTCTCCGTCGCAAAAGCCCAGCTGACGGGCCAGCACCGTTATCACCAGCTTCGCCCCCTGACCGTGGCGGTTGTTGAAGGTGCGAAGCTGCCCCTCAACCCAGAGCTTCTCGCTGCTCTGCACCGCCAGCGAACCCAGCTGCTCCCGGCGGACCACTATGTTTATGATATCCCTGTTGCCGGAGAGCCGCTCTATCTCCAGGGGAAAAATGTAAAATTGCTGGGCCCGGCTGGAGTGGGAATATACCGGGCTGCCCGCCATGCTGCCGCAGAGCCGTGTGTAGTTGTTGTCGTATGTCATGTCCATGGTCAGTGCCGTCCTTTTCGTTGAGATATTAGAAGATATTCTCCGGCCGCTCTTGAATATGACAGGGAAAATGTTATAATAAGCTGGGAAGCGAAAAAGGAAAAGGAGCTGTAACATGAATATAAAAGAGATTCTGGAAAAATGTGACCATACCCTGTTGAGAGTGGATTGCAGCAGCGAAGAGATAAGGAAGCTCTGCGACCAGGCCATAAAGTATAACTGCGCCAGCGTGTGCATACCCCCCTGTCATGTGGCCGGAGCAAGACGCTATGTGGGAGACAAGCTGAAGATATGCACAGTCATCGGTTTCCCTAACGGCTATATGAGCACTGCCGCCAAAGCCTTTGAGACTGCCGACGCCATCGCCAACGGAGCCGACGAGGTGGACATGGTGATTAACCTGTCCATGGTGAAGGACGGCTGCTGGGTGGATGTGGCAAACGATGTGAGGGCCGTGAGAGAGGCCAGCAAGGGCAAGATACTGAAGGTCATCATAGAGTGCTGCCTGCTCACCGAGGATGAAAAGGTGCATATGTGCAAAATAGTCTCCGACTGCGGAGCGGACTTCATAAAGACCTCCACCGGCTTCAGCAAGGGCGGAGCCACCAGGGAGGACGTGAAGCTTCTGCGGGAAAATTGCCCGGAGACCGTGAAGGTAAAGGCTGCCGGCGGCATATCCAGCCTCCAGGACGCCATGGACTTTATAGAGCTGGGGGCCGAGCGCCTGGGCACCAGCCGCATAGTAAAGCTGGCTATGGAGCTGGAAAACGAAGAGGGCGCACCCAACGAGAGCTACTGAGGCGCAAGAACGATTATGTATGGGGCCGAAGCAGTTTGCCGAGCGCAGCCCCGGAGCAGGATACAGGAATTTGCCAGCAAAGCCGGGACCTGTCCCGGCTTTGTCATCTGCGTTTGAAAGCCCGTCTCAGCAAGGTGCAAAGCCACAGACCGGGCAGAGACAAAAGCAGCCACAGCAGCAGGAAACTGGGACAGATCTGCCCCAGAAGATTCAGGGGCATGGCGGAATAGTCCCAGACCTGCCAGCCCAGCGTCAGATTCACAAGGCAGCCGGTGTAAAATTCCACCGTGCTTATGCCTGCGGCGCTGAGGACGCATTTGCGCCATAGGGGCAGGGCTGCCGGAGCAATGAGATACATCAGGCTGAAGCAGGCTCCGCCGCAAAGCAGCATGGTCCAGTGAGTCCAGCCCCGCCAGCACAGCTCCAGCAAGCCGTAGAGCCCCGCTCCGGTGAGATATACAAGTATATAGTCCATTTTCTTCAACTCCCAAAGCTAGCTTTTGCCCGGAGAGGCATTATCATACGGACAGGGACATAGAATAAAATTGGAAAAAAGCCGGTGACGGCCGGGAAAAAGGATTGACAAATATAGATTAAATTGGTATAATAGCCCGGCTAAAACAAAGAAGGCTCGGCATCCGCCGTCCTCACCCAG
The DNA here is from genome assembly GCA_944387735.1 of uncultured Oscillospiraceae bacterium. GTDB lineage: Bacteria > Bacillota > Clostridia > Oscillospirales > Oscillospiraceae > Limivicinus. The sequence goes on along the minus strand of CALXGF010000028.1, from coordinate 832 downwards.
GGGCAAAAGGCCCGCTGCGGTCAATAAAGCACAGCCCTCAGAGGCTTTAAGGTGTTTTTACGTGCGGATGTCTTCATCCGCACTTTTTATTTTCCGGAGGTGTTAACAATAGCAAACGCTGTTCATCAAATCAACGAGGAGATACTTGACAAGGAAGTCCGCCTGATAGGAGATCAGGGCGAGCAGCTGGGCATCATGTCCGCTCAGGAGGCGCTGAAGATCGCCGCAGAGCGGGAGATGGACCTGGTCAAGATAGCTCCCGGCTCCAATCCCCCCGTCTGCAAGGTCATGGAGTACGGTAAGTTCCGCTTCGAGCAGACCAAAAAGGAAAAGGAAGCTAAGAAGAATCAGCGGGTAATCGAGATCAAGGAGATCCGGATGTCTCCGGGAATCGGCGAGAACGATTTTAACACCAAGCTGAAAAACGGCCAGAAGTTCCTGAACGACGGAGACAGGGTCAAGGTCTCCGTGCGCTTCAGAGGCAGAGAGATGGCTCACACCGAGATAGGCGAGCAGCTGCTGAAGGACTTTGCGGCTAAATGTGCGGATATCGCCACTTTGGATAAGAACCCCAAGCTGGAGGGCCGGAATATGTCCATGTTCCTCTCTCCCAAACCCCAGACCCCGGCTAAGAAGCCGGCCAAGCCCAAGGCCCCCAAGAGCCAGGAGCCCAAGGACCAATAAACGCCAGCAACAGGCAGCCTGCTGCCTGCCAAGGAGATACGGAAGGAGAAATTATCATGCCCAAACTGAAAACCCATAGCGGTGCCAAGAAGAGATTCAGCCTCACCAAGTCCGGCAAGGTAAAGCGCGCACACGCTTTTAAGAGCCA
>CALXGF010000027.1 GCA_944387735.1 uncultured Oscillospiraceae bacterium | reverse complement strand
GCGGGGTCATAAAGAAGGATATCGCAAGAGCCACTATGAAGGCCAGCAGCATTTTGAGCCAATCTTCAATATCTGGAATCATCAGATCTTCTCCTGTCCTGTTGGACTAAATTGGAATTAGAGAGCTTGCGGCTCAAAAGGGCTTTTCCACAAAGCCCACCCGCTTGTACACCTTGCGCAGGGTCTTGCGGGCAACATAGCTGGCTTTCTGAGCGCCCTGAGTGTAGACCTGCTGGAGATAGGCCTTGTCGGCCATGATGCGCTGGGCTTCCTCCCGCACGGGGCGCAGGGCTTCGATTACTGCCTCGCCCACGGCGCTCTTGAAGGCGCCGTAGCCTTTGCCCTGGAATTCTTTTTCTATCTCCTCGAAGCTCTTGCCGGAGACGGAGGAGTAGATGCTTATGAGGTTTGCCACGCCCGGCTTCTCTCCGGGGGCATAGCGCACGCAGTTTTCCGTGTCGGAGTCGGTGACGGCCCGCTTGAATTTCCGGTTTATCTCATCGGGGCTGTCCAGAAGGAAGACGCAGCCCTGGGGGTCGGACTTGCTCATCTTGGACGCTGGGTTCATAAGGCTCATTATCCTGGCCCCCACCTTGGGGATATAGGGCTCGGGGACCTTGAAGGTCTCGCCGTAGATGTTGTTAAAGCGTATGGCCACGTCTCTGGTCAGCTCGCAGTGCTGCTTCTGGTCCTCGCCCACGGGCACATAGTCGGCCTGATACAGCAGGATGTCCGCCGCCATGAGGGAGGGATAGGTAAAGAGGCCGCCGTTTATGTTGTCTGCGTTTTTGGCGCACTTGTCCTTAAACTGGGTCATGCGGCTGAGCTCGCCGAACATGGTGTAGCAGTTGAGTATCCAGCCCAGCTCCGCATGCTCGTGGACATGGCTCTGGATGAACAGGGTGTTCTTTTCCGGGTCCAGGCCGCAGGCAATGTACTGAGCCAGCTGAGCCAGGGAGCGGCGGCGCAGCTCGGCGGGATTCTGGCGCACGGTGATACTGTGCAGGTCCGCCATGAAATAGTAGCAGTCGAACTCTTCGGCCAGGGCCGCCCAGTTCTTCACCGCCCCCAGGTAGTTGCCCAGGTGCAGATCCCCGGAGGGCTGGATGCCGGAGAGCATTACTTTTTTAGAAACCGCAGTATTTTCCATCATCATACCTCTATCCGTATAAAGACTAATTAAAGGGCAATTTTCACATGTCCTCATATTCTACCAAAATAAGTTCGGCTTGACAACAGGTAAAATATAAAATAATATGTGCGTGGGTAAAAATAATTGCTTTTTTGGAGGCTTTGGAATATGAAAGACATGAGCTGGTTCAAAGAGATGGAGGAGAAGATACCTCACGGGGAGGTCCGCACCCGTTTCGCCCCCTCTCCCACGGGATACATGCACGTGGGAAATCTCCGCACAGCCCTGTACACCTACCTTATTGCCCGCCATGCCGGGGGCAAGTTCATCCTGCGTATTGAGGATACCGACCAGGTCCGCCAGGTGGATGGGGCCGTGGAGGTCATATATAAGACCATGGCCCAGTGCCATTTGGATCACGACGAGGGCCCGGATGTGGGCGGCCCTGTGGCCCCCTATATCCAGACGGAGCGCCGCCCTTATTACAAGGAGTATGCCGAGCTTCTCATGGAGCGGGGCCACGCCTACCGCTGCTTCTGCGAAAAGACCGAGAGCGAGGAGGACAGCGGGGACTTTGACCGGGGGGACGACCCATGCCGCACAATGAGCCGGGAGGAGTCGGACCGGAGGGCTGAGGCGGGGGAGCCATATGTCATCCGCCAGCTCATCCCCCACCAGGGCAGCACCAGCTTCCACGACGAGATTTTCGGAGACATCACCGTGGACAATTCCACCCTGGACGACCAGGTGCTTTTGAAGCGGGACGGTCTGCCTACCTATAACTTTGCCAACGTCATCGACGACCACCTCATGGGCATCACCCACGTGGTGAGGGGCAGCGAGTACCTCTCCTCCGCCCCCAAGTACAATCTGCTGTATGAGGGCTTCGGCTGGGATATACCCAAGTATGTCCACTGCTCCCCCGTGATGCGGGACGCCCACAACAAGATGTCCAAGCGCCACGGGGACCCCTCCTATGAAGATCTTATCGCCCAGGGCTTCCTCACCGACGCCGTTATAAACTATGTGACGCTTCTGGGCTGGAGCCCCAGAGGGGAGAAGGCCGAACAGGAGATATTCTCCTTGAAGGAGCTGGTGGACTGCTTTGAGATAAGCGGCATATCCAAGTCCCCCGCCATTTTCGACATAGAGAAACTGAGGTACTTTAACAGCGAGTATATCCGCTCCATGAGCTCTGAGGACTTTGCAAAGATAGCCGAGCCCTATATTCGCCGGGCGGTGAAGAATAGGGCCTATGACGCCGCCGCCATAGCGTCCCTGCTCCAGCAGCGTACCGAGGTACTGGACGAGATACCGGAGAAGCTGGACTTTTTCGACAGCCTGCCGGAGTATGACAGGGAGCTTTTCATTCACAAGAAGTCCAAGTCCGGCCTGGAGAGCGCAAAGCAGGCCCTGGAACTCATGATCCCACGTTTTCAGGCTCTGGAGAGCTGGGATGACGAGAGCATAATGGCCGCCATGCTGGCCTTGGCCCAGGAACTGGGGGTCAAGAATTCTGTGGTGATGTGGCCTGTGCGCATAGCCGCCGCCGGTAAGGCGGTGACTCCCGGCGGGGCCGTGGAGATCTGCCGCATCCTGGGCCGGGAGGAGACTCTGCGGCGTCTGAACATCGGCCTTGAAAAGCTGAGCTGAAAAGAGAAATTCATAAAAACGCCTCTTTTGGAAATGATAGACCAGAAGAGGTGTTTTTTATGTCTCGAAAAGCCAAATTTATTTTTGGAACCTATATCGTCGCCGCCCTGGTGACGCTGAGCCTGTGCTGTGCCATAAGCTACAGCCGCCTCGCCGACTACCGCCGGGCTGCGGCTTACAGCTCCAGAGCCGCTTTTGAGACCACGGTAAAGGCGGTGGACTCCATGGGGGCAGCCCTGAAGAAGAGCCTCTATGCCACCGACGGGGGCCTGTGCTCCAGCCTCTGCGGCCAGGTCTATGCCGGGGCTTCAGCAGCGGAGGCGGCCATGCTGAGCTTGCCCTTTGAAACTCAGGAGCTGGAGAATCTGGCCTCCTTTCTGAACCTGGCTGGGGACTATGCCTACAGTCTGGCCCCTGGGGCGGCAGAGGAGGGCTTCAGTCAGGAGCAGCTGGAGCAGCTGGAAAGCCTCTCCCGTCAGGCGGTGGACTTTGCCGCCCTGCTGCGGCAGCTGCAAATGGATCTGAATAACGGGCTCATGCTGCTGGACAGTCGGGAGGAGCTGCTGCAAAATGTGGGTGAGCCGGAGGGCCAAAAGCTGAGCGCCGCCCTGCTGGACTATGAGAGCGGCTTTGACGGCGGGGCTTTTGAATACGACGGCAAGTATAGCCTGAAGGAGGAGCAGCAGGCCGGAGACTTGAGCGAAGAGCAGGCCATGGAGCTGGCGGCCCAGGCGGCGGGAGTTGACATTATGGAGCTGAAGGAGGAGTACAGTTATTCCGGAGCCGACGGTCGCCGCTGCTACAGCGCCGGCGACCTGATGATCTGCGTCAGCAGCCGGGGCCTGGAGTCCATGGGCCGCTCCCGACTGGTGAGCTCAGGCAGGCTCAGCACGGAAAAGGCCAGGCAAAAAGCGGAGGAATTTCTCTCCGGGCTGGGTCTGGAGGAGATGGCCCTGGTGAGCTATAGCGACAGCGGCACCATTGCCTCCTTCAATTTCGCCCAGGTCCAGGAGGAGGCCCTGCGTCTGGGCAGCGGGGTAAAGGTCTCCGTGGCTCTGGACGACGGCAGCATCTATGCATATAACGCCGAAAATTACAGCTATGATACGGCGGAGCTGAGCTGGAATACCGATGAGGAGACTGCGGCCCGGCAGCTGCCGGAAAATGTAAGCAGCGAAGGAGTGCGCCGGGTGACCATAGAGAGCGACGGAGGCAGGGAGCTGCCTTGCTACGAGTTCAGCTGCCTCAACAGCCAGGGGGAGAGCCTGAAAATATATGTGAACGCAGACACCGGAAAGCAGTGCAGAATAGATATATGATAGCTCCGCCCATACCCGCCGGGGAATTTCCCCGGCGGGTATGTAAAGCCGGGAGTGCCCGAGAGAGGAACTTTTCATGTACATAATGACGAAATATCCGGGAAAATACAAAGAAAAATCTATTTTGTATCCGGCACAAATGTTTGACAATTTACTGACAAAACATTATAATATTTAAATATGGAACGTCGCTGAAAGCCGGGGCGGCGCAAGGTTCCGGCGGAGGTGATGCTCGGAAGGGCAGGGGGAACAAAGCCCGCCCTGCACGCTGGGATGTAATAAATTTGTCAAGGAAAAGGGAAGATTTACCTTGAAAGAGAGACATTCCTGAGGTATCATATAAAATATCGTTAACATGTGCTAAAAGCTTAACCGAGCATAAAGTTCTGTTAATACTCAATCTAAATAAAAGAGGGGGTGTGCCAATGTCATTTGAAGCGATATCAAGCATTGCCAAGGCCGAGTACGAGGCCAAGATCGCAATTACGGCAGCGGAAGGGCGGTCAAAGCAGATGCTTGCCGATGCGGAGGCTGCGGGGAAAGCGGCGGTAGAAGCTGCCGGCTCCAAGGCCGAGGAGGAGCTGGCGGAGCTCAACCGCCAGGCCAGGGACAAGGCCAAGGCCGGAGCCAAGGCGCTGGCAAAGGAGCTGGAAGCTCAGAAAGCGGCTCTGCGCTCCGGAGCCGAGTCCAGACTGGAACAGGCAGCAAGCCTAGTAGTGGAAAGGATAGTGAATAGCTGATGGCCATTTTAAAAATGAAAAAGCTCCGGCTCATGGCTGTCCGTTCCAAAAAGGACGAGCTGCTGCGAGAGCTGATCCGTCATGGCTGCGTGGAGTTTTCGGAGCTGGAGGGAGAGATCCAGGGCTCCGAGCTTGAGAACATAGTCAGCCGGGAGAGCAGCGACACGGCAACTCTCAAGTCCCAGTACACCAGCCTCAACCACGCCATAGTCCTGCTGAATACATACGCACCCAAAAAGGAGAAGATGCTCTCTGCAAAGCCTGAGCTGGAGGATGTGGTCTTTCTGGACGACACCGGGCTCACCGGGGCGCTGCGCATTGCCGAGGCCATCGAGGGCTACGACTCCCGCATAAAGCGCATCAGCGCCGAGGAGAGCCGCCAGCGCAGTATTATAGAGAGCCTTCAGCCCTGGCAGGGTCTGGACCTGTCCCTGAATACCGAGGGTACGGAACGCTGCGGCATACTGATGGGCGTCATATCCGCCAAAACCGACCTGGGGCAGGTGCAGGCGGCCATAGAGACCGTGGACGAAGAGAGCGAGCTTTTCCAGATCAATGAGGACAAGAGGGACAGATATATCCTTCTTGTGGCCATGAAGGAAAAGATGCCCGCCATGCAGGAGTGCCTGCGGAGCTTTGGCTTTACCGCCAGCAATCTGGGGGGCATGAACGGAACTGCCAAGGAGTGCATCCGCCAGGCCCATGAGCAGCTCAAGGAGCTTGCCAAGGAGAAGCTCAGCTGCAGGGACAATATTGTGGCCGAGGCTGTGCGCCGGGATGAGCTGAAGCTGGCCGCCGACCGGGTCAGCACCAGGATAGCCCTGGCCGAGGCGGACGAGAAGCTCTACGGCACCCAGTCCACCGTGGTGATGGAGGGCTGGATACCGGAGGAGAAGGAAGAGGAACTGGTAAAGGTATTTGAGGACTTCGGCTGCGCCTGGGAGACCCTGGCGCCGGAGGAGAGCGAATATCCCGATGTTCCGGTTAAGCTCAAAAACAATAAGCTGACCAACGCATTGAACATGGTCACCGACATGTACAGCCTGCCGGCCTACGGCAGTCTGGACCCCAACCCGCTGATGGCGCCGTTCTTTATCCTGTTCTATGGGCTGATGATGGCGGATATGGGCTACGGTCTCATCATGATTATAGCGGCGTTGGTGGCGCTCAAGAAGATAAAACCCAGGAAAGGCACCCTGTCTTTCTGCCAGCTGCTGCTTTACGGAGGTATTTCCACCTTTGTCATGGGCGCCCTCACCGGCGGCTTCTTCGGAAACGCTCTGGAGCAGATAGGCATAATCCTGAATCTGGGCGAAGGCTGGGGCGTACTGCCGGCCCTGTTCAATCCTATGACCGACAGCATGATGGTGCTCATCGGAGCCATGGTGCTGGGCCTTATACACCTGAATACCGGCATGGTGATAAACTTTGTGAAAAAGACAAAGAGAGGCCAGCTGGCCGACGCTATTTGGGAAGAGGGGGCCCTGTGGGTCACCCTGATCGGAGGGGTGCTTCTGGCCTTGGGCTTCGGAAACGTGGCCGGGGTGCCGGTGGTGCTGGTGATAGGCCTGCTCATGGTGTTCTACGGCGGCAGCCGCAGCGCCAAAGGCTTCGGCAAGCTGCTGAGCGTATTTACGACACTGTATAATACCGCCACCGGTTGGTTCGGCGACATCCTGTCCTACTCCCGTATCATGGCTTTGATGCTGGCAGGCTCCGTTATAGCAACGGTGTTCAACACCATAGGCGCCATCGCCAACAACATCGTGTTCTTCGCCGTCATCTTCATCATAGGCCACAGCCTGAACTTCGCACTGAATCTGCTGGGCTGCTATGTGCACGACCTGCGTCTCCAGTGCCTGGAGTATTTCGGCAAGTTCTATGAGGACGGCGGACGGCCCTTCCAGCCCCTTGAAGTTAAAACCAAATACTACAATGTAGCAGAATAAAAACAGGAGGAAATAAAAAATGGAATTTTTGTTTGCACACTCTGGCCTGGCAATAGGCCTTCTGGGCGCAGGTCTGGCAGCATGCCTCGCAGGCGCAGGCTCCGGTGTCGGTACCGGCATCGCCGGTGAAGCCGGCGCAGGCCTTGTTTCCGAGGACCCCGGCAAGTTCGGTAAGGTCATGATCCTTCAGGTCATCCCCGGTACCCAGGGCCTTTACGGTCTGGTGGTTTTCTTCGTGGCCATCATGAACATGGGCCTGCTGGACGGCAGCGCCCTGAACCTCAGCTTCGTTGACGGCTGCCGTTACTTTGCGGCCTGCCTGCCCATCGGCATAGGCGGTCTGGTGTCCGCCGTGGCCCAGGGCAAAGTTGCAGCTGCCTCCGTCAACCTCCTGGCCAAGAACCCGGACCACTGGGCAAAGGGCATGATCCTCTGCATCACCGTTGAGTTCTACGCCATCCTTTCTCTGCTGGCATCCATGATGATGCTGCTCTTCATCTGATAGACAGAGACCTTATCCCCACAAAAAATTTATATCAGATTGGAGATCGTCAATGAAAGGCACTGAAAAAATAATCGCGCACATCCAGGCTGATGCCAAGGCTCAGGCCGACGCGATACTTGCTCAAACCGAGCTGCAGTGCGCT
>CALXGF010000026.1 GCA_944387735.1 uncultured Oscillospiraceae bacterium | reverse complement strand
CCTTTGCCCTCTACGAGTCCCCAATGCGTATACTGGAGCTGCTGGACTCTTTCATCGATGCCGGGGCCGGGTGCCGCATGTGCCTGTGCAACGACCTGACCAAGCTCCACGAGATGAGCTTTCGGGGAAGCCCCAGCGAGGTGAAGGAGCAGCTGCTGGCCAAGGGCAATTACGACAAGGGCGAATACGCCGTGGTCATAGAGCTGGATGAGGACTATGTGTTCAACAAGGTGGAGCACACCGTCTCCGCCGAGGCCATGCTGGTGGACGCAATGATTTCCGGAAACCTCTCACCCAAGGATGCGGTTACGGCTGTGCTCAATGATGAGAACAATTCCTACAGCAAAAACGAGCTGAAGGCCGCAGCGCTGAACCTGAAGCGGATGTTCGGAGGCTGAGATGGCGAGAGTGTTTCAGGAACTGGAACAGGCCCTGCCCACGCTGGGCAAGGCGGTGTATTCCCAGCCGACGGACCCCCTTACCGCCTCAAAGCTGACGGTACGTCCGGTGTCCGTAAAAGGCGCTCTGCGCTACCAGATAGAGACCTTCAGGGACAATAAAGCCTACCACAAAAACGTGGAGGCGGAGGAGCTGCTGCTCATAGCGGAAAATGAGCTGGAGGGCCGCTACCGCCAGGTGCTGCTGGTGAGCCTGCGGGAGAGCGTCCAGTATGTGCTGCGGCAGCGGGGGGACTATAAGAAGAGCTCCAGCAGCCCCAACCTGCCCCGGCCCGGCGGCGTGGAGAGCCACAACCGCTCCAAGGAATACATCCTCAGGGAAGGGGAGAATATCCCGGCCCTGGTGGACCTGGGCATTTTTACCTCCGAGTTTAAGATAGTCCGTTCCCGCTACGACAAGTATAAGCAGATAAACCGTTTCATCGAGCTGGTGGACCAGGAGCTGAAGGACTACCAGGGCCGGGAGATAAGCATCCTGGACTTCGGCTGCGGCAAATCCTATCTCACCTTCATACTGTATTATTACTTCGCCGTGAAGCGGGGCATGGAGGCAAAGATAATCGGCTACGACCTGAAGGCGGATGTGGTGGAAAGCTGCAACCGCATTGCGGAGAAATACGGCTACGATAAGCTCCGCTTCCAGCATGCGGACGTGAGCCGGGATGTGCTGTCCCAGGAGCATATAGACATGGTGGTCACTCTCCACGCCTGCGACACCGCAACGGACTTCGCCCTGGACTACGCCTTGAGGCATGGAGTAAAATATATCTTCTCCGTGCCCTGCTGCCAGCACGAGATAAACGGCAGCATACACAAGGGCGGGGAGCTGGACATTTTGCTCCAGCACGGGATAATACGGGAGAGGGTCTGCGCTCTGCTCACCGACTCCATACGCACAGCAGTGCTGCAAAGCCGGGGCTATGAGCTGGACGCAATAGAATTCATCGATTATGAGCACTCCCCTAAAAATATCATGCTCCGTGCAAGACACACCGGCAAACGCCGCCTGAAGGGCCTGGAACAAGCTTTGGAGCTGAAGGAGAGATACGGCTTTGACCAGAAGCTCCTGGAATTGCAGTACCCGGAGGAGCGTGCCGGGAAAAAGCCGTTGTAAGGGCGGCGGAGAGATGATATTATTAAACAAGCGAGATATAAAACAGCGGCGGAAAGGAGAGCATATGGCGAGAATAGACAAGATTCAGGTGGAAGAAAAGGAGATACTCTGGGCCGACCGCAAGCGCATACTGGGTATGCCCATCTCCTTCACCAGATACAGCATGGACGACGAGCGCCTGTACGTAAAGACCGGGCTTCTTCGCACGGAACTCAACGAGATACTCCTCTACAGAATACTGGATGTGAAATCCACCCAAACCCTGTGGCAGCGCATCTTCGGCGTGGGCACCCTCACTCTCTTCAGCGCCGACCAATCCTGCCCCCGGCTGCTGCTGAAGAATATCAAGAAGCCGGAGAAGCTCCACAGATATCTCAGCGACTTTATCGAAAAGACCCGCCAGAGCAAGGGCGTGGCCGGCCGGGAGATAGTTGGCATGGCGGGAGTGGGTATGCACCATCCCCATGACGCAGACGGGGACGGAGTGCCCGACGATGTGCCCCAGGAGCCGGCTGTGGACCACGACGCCGAAGAGCTGCGCTGAGAGGGGCTGCCGTGAACTGCTTTAACGAATATCAAATGAAACTCTGCACCGCCGACGAGGCGGTGCAGCTGGTGAAGAGCGGCGACTGGGTGGATTACAGCTCAAATAACGGTTTCCCTGCCAGCCTGGACGCCGCCCTGGCAAAGCGACGGGACGAGCTGCGCAATGTTAAGGTCAGGGGCAACCTGCTGCCGGGGCCCATAGCCGTGGCCGAGTGCGACGAGAGCATGGAGCATTTCGTCTACAACAGCTGGCACTGCTCCGCCTATGAGCGCCGCCTCTGCGATAAGGGCCGGGCCTTTTTTACCCCAATGGTCTTTCGGAACCTGGGCTGGTATTATAAGAACTACCTCACTGTGGACGTGGCCATGATATCCGTCTCACCCATGGACAGGCACGGCTATTTCAGTCTCTCATGCTCTGTGGGAGTATCCAGAGACATTATCGACAAGGCGAAGCTCGTTATTTTGGAAGTGAACGAGGCCCTGCCCCGCATCCACGGCGGGGAGCGGGAATGTGTGCACATATCCGAAGCGGACAAGGTGGTGGAGGCGGGCTGCCGCCCCCTGTGGGAGATGCTCTCCCCGCCACCCAGCGACACGGACATGGCTATAGCCAGGCACATTTTCCCCTACATAGTGGACGGTGCCACAATACAGCTGGGCATCGGGGGCATGCCCAACGCCCTGGGGGAGCTTATAGCCCATTCGGAGCTGAAGGATTTGGGCATGCACACGGAGCTGTGCTCCGACGGCTACCTGTCCATGTTCAAGGCGGGCAAGCTCACCAACCGGCGAAAGACCCTGCACCCCGGCAAGGGGGTGCTGGGCCTGGCTATAGGCAGCAGGGAGCTCTACGACTGGGTGGACGACAACCCGAGCATAGCCGGCTTTCCTCTCAGCTATGTGAACAGCGTCGAAACCATAGCTAAAAACGACGATATGATCTCCATAAACGGCTGTCTGAATGTGGATCTGTACGGACAGGTGAACTCCGAGAGCTCCGGAAGCCGCCAGATAAGCGGCACCGGCGGCCAGCTGGACTATGTGTTGGGGGCCAGTCAGGCTAAGGGGGGCAAGTCCTTTTTGTGCATGAGCTCCACCTATACCGACAAGGCCGGAGAGCGCCATTCCCGCATCCTGCCTGGCTTTAACGGGGACATAGTCACCACCCCCAGGAGCCAGTGTCACTATATAGTCACCGAATACGGGGCGGTGAATCTGGCGGGATTGAACACCTGGGAGCGGGCGGACAGGCTAATTTCCATAGCCCACCCGGATTTCCGGGACGAACTGATAAAGAAAGCGGAGGAGCAGCGCATCTGGCTGCCCTCCAACAAGAGGTAAATATGAAAATAGACGAAACGCTGTACAAAGGCCGTCCGGCAGATAAGCGCATACCCAAGGAGGAGCGCTGCTACGAGCTGCTGGACGGGCTGGGCATTGAATATTGGAGAGTGGACCACGAGCACGCAGATACCATAGAGGCATGTAAAGAGGTGGAGAATCTCCTGGACTGCGAGATATGCAAGAACCTGCTGCTTACTAACCGCCAGCAGACGGAGGTGTATCTGCTGATAATGCCCGGAGATAAGCCCTTCAAGACAAAAATACTTTCCAAACAGATAGGCACCGCCCGCCTCTCCTTCGCTACGCCGGAGCAAATGCTGGAGCTGCTGGACATCACCCCCGGCTCCGTTAGCATCCTGGGACTGATGAACGATAAAAACAGAAAGGTGCATCTGCTCATAGATAAGGATTTGGAAAAGGCGGAGTTCTTCGGCTGTCACCCCTGCATCAATACCAGCAGCCTTAAGCTGAAAACGGCAGATGTGATGAAAACGCTTATTCCCGCCCTGCACCATGAGCCGCGCTTCGTGGAGCTCCCCTGGACCGTGGAGGACTGAATGGACAGCGGCAAGCGCAGTTGGGGCTGGATGGTACCCTATTTGCCCCGGAACAAGGGAGATACTCTTTTCTCAGTAATTTTTGAAAAATTAGCTTTGAGAAGAGGGTATATCAATGAAAAAACAATCAAAAACCGATTTGGCTAAAAGATGGCTGCTGCTGGTGGCGGGACTGTGGCGGCTGCCCTGCTGGTGGGCCTGCTGTCCAGGCAGATGTGCAGGGCCGTGGCCAGGTATGTGGCTTTGGGAGAGAAAAAGCCCGGAAAAGCAATCCAAGGCACCGTTAAATAGGCAAGCCATACTCCATAAAAGCTGGCTGGACCGTAATAATCAGCAATGAATAAGCCCGGCGGGGTTTCCGCCGGGCTTAAACTTTATTTCGTATTTATTTTGTTCCGCCTTCTCCAAGTCTTGCCAGAGCCAGGCAAAAAAGACCTATGCCCAGCAGGCCGAAGCCGGATGACATGTCCAGCTCCTTTAAAAAAGAAAGCACAGTCACGGCGGCGCCCATAGCCAAGGCTACTGCATTGAGAATAAAGTATATCTGCCCGCCGGGGAATTTCTTTTCGCTTTCCCGCACCGGCGCTGCCTTAGCCTCTATGAGATCCCCCGGACTCACCCCAAGTATCTCTGCCAGGCGGGGGATGCTGCTCACATCCGGGCAGGAGAGGTTACGCTCCCATTTGGACACTGCTTTGTCCGTCACGCCCATCATCTCCGCCAGTTCCAGCTGGGTAAGCTGCTTCTCCCGGCGCAAAGCCGCTATCATCTCACCCAAAGTCTGCTTTTCCATATACCCTTAGCTCCTTTCAGTCCTTGAGGCGATTATATACTCAGTCCCCGGAGCCTTCAAGGGACTCTGGGTTTAGTTTACTAAACTGCCGGTTTAGTTCCTCTTCAACGGGGGCGAGTGCCGGGGCCGGACCGGCGAGCTCTCCCGTACCTTGGGCTGCCTGGTCAGCAGGGCCACGGATTCTATGTGCTTGGTAAAAGGAAACATGTCCACGGGCTGGAGCTTTTCCACCCGGTAGCCGCCCCGGAGGAGGATATCCATATCTCTGCGCTGGGTCTCGATATTGCAGGAGATATAGACAATTTTTCTCGGCGAGGTCTTTATCAGGGAGGAGAGAAAACGTTCGTCGCTGCCGCTTCTGGGCGGGTCCATGAACACCACATCCGGCCTGTGGCCCTCTGCGGCCAGACCCTCCATATACTGCCCGGCGTCTCCGGCGGCAAACCAGCAGTTTTTCACGCCGTTGAGGCGGGCGTTGGCTATGGCGTCCTGCACCGCATCCCGGTTGATCTCCACACCTATCACCTGCTTTGCCAGAGCCGAGGCGCAGAGACCTATGGCGCCGGTGCCGCAGTAGGCGTCCAGCACCGTCTCCCTGCCGGTGAGCCCGGCAAAATCCAGAGCCAGGGAGTAGAGCTTTTCCGTTTGGACGGGGTTTATCTGATAAAAGGAGCTGGGGGAGATCCGAAAGCGCATACCCAGCAGCTTGTCTTCAATGTAGCCGCTGCCGTACATCACCTTTTCCCGCCTGCCCAGCACCACCGGGCCGAAGCGGTCGTTGATATTCAGAATGACGGTGCTTATCTCCGGGTGCAGCTCCAGCAGCTTCTTCAAAAAGGGCTTTTGCAGCTTGAATATGGGGCTCGCCGCCACCAATACCACCATCACTTCTCCGGTGGCAAAGCCTCGCTTCACCAGCACATGGCGCAGCCAGCCGCTGCCGCTGAGCTCGTCATAGACCTGTATCTTGAATTCCGGCAGCATTTTCCGTATACTGAGGATTATCCTGTCCGCCGTCTCGTCCTCTATCATGCACTGATCCACAGGAACTATGGCGTGGCTGCCCGGCCGGTATATGCCGGAGATCACTTTTCTGCGCCGGTCCAGCCCGAAGGCGGCGTGGACCTTGTTGCGGTAGTGCAGGGGCTCCTCCATGCCTATGATGTCCTCCACATGGCCCAGGCTGCCCAGAATCTTTACGGCCTCCCTCTGCTTATAAATGAGCTGCTGCTCATAGGGAAGGTTTTGCAGCTGGCAGCCGCCGCACTGGCGGTGGTGGGGGCAGGGGATATTATATTCTTCGCTCATATCTTACACCCGTTTTCTCTGTTTTTAAGACATGATAACATAAAAGCCGCCCTTTGCAAAGGGCCGGGCATATGCTAATATATCCGGGAGGAGAGACATAAAATGGATATATTGGATATACTCTATATGGACAAGGATATAATAGTCTGCGTAAAGCCCCCTAAAGCTTTGTCCACCGACGAGCCCGGCGGCCTGCCGGAGCTGCTGCGCCGTCAACTGGGAGATGAAAAGGCGGATATACGTACAGTTCACCGGCTGGACCGGGCCGCCTCCGGCCTGATGGTGCTGGCCAGGAACGCCGCCGCCGCTTCGGAGCTGAGCCGCCAGATAAGGGAGGAGGGCATAGGCAAGGAGTATCTGGCCGTGGTCTGCGGGGACTGCCCGGACCGGGGCGCAATGCGGGACCTTATGTACAGGGACAGGGCCAGAAAGATGAGCTTTGTCACAGATAAGCCTGGGAAGGGGGTACAGGAGGCCCTGCTGGACTATGAGACCCTGAGGCGTAAGGACGGCCTGAGCCTGGTGTCAGTCACCCTTCACACCGGGCGTACCCATCAGATACGCTGCCAGTTTGCCTCCAGGGGCCTGCCTCTGCTGGGAGAGAGAAAGTACGCCGCCGGGGAGGACGACTGCCCTCTGGCCCTGTTTTCCCACCGCCTCAGCTTCCGGCACCCCGGCAGCGGAGAAGCTCTTAGCTTTGTCAGGGAGCCGCCGGAACTTTATCCCTGGAATGTTTGGTAGGTTCCGGGGATGCCCTGTCCACCGGCAGGAATACCGGTTTTCCTCCCGGGCCGGACTTTTGAAAGCTATAAAGAAATGGTAAAAAAACTGAGAACAAGTTGATTTTAATATTGCCTAATGAATATAAAAACTGTATAATTGCGCTGTTGCAATGGGTATACTTCAAAAAATTGAAATAAATTTTTAACGATCTCTTTTTGGCAAGGAGGACTGCAATGGAGACCCTCAAGTATCTGCTGGTGGCTTTGGGCAGCTATCTTTTAGGCTCGGTAAGCCTGTCCATATATATGTCCAGAAAAATGTACGGCGGCGACGTGCGCTCCAAGGGCAGCGGAAATGCGGGAGCAACCAACATGGCAAGAGTCTACGGCATGATGGCCGGCTTCATGACTTTGGGGGCCGACGTGTTGAAGGCGGTCATATCCATGGGGGCTGGCTATCTGCTTCTGGGAGATGCGGGGCTATCCCTGGGGGGTGTCTGCTGTATGGTCGGACATTGCTTCCCGGTGTTCTACCACTTTAAAGGCGGCAAGGGCGTCTCCGTAGGCGGGGCTTTGTCCCTGCTGCTGGATTGGAGAGTGGGCCTGCTGGTCATAGCCTGCTTCCTGCTGGGGGCCTTTCTCAGCAAAAAAGTCTCCCTGGGCTCCGTGCTGGGAGCTCTGGCGGCGGGTATAGGGCCTTTCATCTTCGGCGTCTCCGGTCCCAGGGCGGCGCTGGGCGTGGCTGCCATGTGCATAGTTATCTACCGACACAGGGAGAATATAGTCCGCCTTATAAGGGGTACCGAGCCGGACTTCAAGGCGGCCAAGAGAGCCAAGACAAAAGCGGATTGATTGGCCCGGACAGATTAAAAAGAAACAGGGGAGATAAAACGTGCGGGATTTTTCCGCACGTTTTTCTTTGCAGTCTATTGTGTTGCAAATCTGCACTTTCGGTAGTATATTTTAAAGCGGAATAAAAATTTATACCGGCGGCACATAAACCGCAGGAAGGAAAAATATGGATAAGAGAATAATTGAAGACGTAAAGAGCTTTGCCAGGGAAAACTGGGAGAGCGTTATAAAAGATATAGGCCGTCTGGTTGCCATTGACAGCGTCAGGGGCCAGGCCCAGCCCGGCATGCCCTTTGGCCCGGGCCCGGCAAAGGCCCTGGCTCTTGGCCTGGAGATAGCCGGGGAACTGGGACTGGATACCGTCAACTGTGAAAACATGATAGGCTACGCCCAGGTGGGCCGTGGGGAGAACTGCCTGGCCACCATCACCCACCTGGATGTGGTGCCCAGCGCCGGCTGGAGCGAGGACCCCTTCACCCTGCGGCGGAGAGAGGGCTACATTATAGGCCGGGGCGTACTGGACGACAAGGGCCCCAGCGTATTGTGCCTCTATGCCTTGAAGTATCTCAAGGACAGGGGGATAGAGCTGCGCTATCCCGTGCGGGCGCTGCTGGGAGCCGACGAGGAGAGCAAGATGCAGGACCTGGAGTACTATCTGGAAAATTACCCTGCGCCTCTCTTTTGCTTCAGCCCCGACGCCAACTTCCCCCTGTGCAACGGGGAGAAGGGCATATTCCATGCACGGGTAATCTCCACCGTGCCTCTGGACAAGGTGGCGGATATCCGGGGCGGAGTAGCCCCCAACGTCATCCCCGGCGCCGCCGAAGCCTGGCTGCGCTATGAGGGAGAGCCGGAGCCCTCCGAGACGGTCAGCGTCGCCAAAGAGGGCCAACTTTGGCATCTCACGGCAAAGGGAGTGGGCGGACACGCCTGCCATCCGGAGGAAGCCGACAACGCCATAGCCCTGCTGGTGGACTACATTTTGGAAAAGGATATGCTCTCCGGGGCGGAGAAGGACTTCTTCCTGGGACTCCAGCGGCTCCACTGCGATTATTACGGCAAGGGCATAGGCGCTCAGGCCCAGGATGATAAGTTCGAGCCTCTCACTATAATAGGCGGCGAGATCGGCCTGGAGGACGGCCGTATCTTCCAGAGCGTGGACAGCCGCTATCCCACCACCAGCAGCGGCGATAAGCTGAAAGCCCTGCTGGAGGAGAACTGGGGAGCTCTGGCCCAGGTGGTGAAGACCGGGGACTCCGAGCCCTTCTACATGAGCCTGGATAACCCGGCAATCCGGGTGTGTACTGAGGCGTATAACGCCGTGACCGGAGAGGATGCCAAGCCCTATACCATAGGCGGCGGCACCTACGCCCGCCACTTCCCCAACGCCGTCTCCTTCGGCCCGGAGCATCCGGAGCGCCCGGCCCCCGCCTTTGCCGGACCTATCCACGGCGTGGACGAGGCCGCCTGCGAGGACTGGATGAGGGAGGCTCTGGAGATATATATTCTGGCCCTGCTGGAGCTGGAGAAGCTGGATTATTAAG
>CALXGF010000025.1 GCA_944387735.1 uncultured Oscillospiraceae bacterium | reverse complement strand
CCACGGGCACCTTGAATTTGAAGTCTCCATAAGAGGAATAGGGGGCGTCCCGGCGCACGTCGATATCCACGCCGGAGGCTCTGGCGTGGGGACCTACGGCGCCCATACGCAGGGCGTCTTCCCTGGTAAGCACTCCCACGCCCTTGGTGCGCAGGGCAATGGTCTTGTCGGTGGTAGCTATCTCGGCAATGCGGTCCAGCACGGACTTGAGCTTATCTCCGGCGGAGAGTATCTCTTTTCTCAGCTCGTCGCTTATGTCCCGCCGGGCGCCGCCGACGGTCACCATGGCGTAATTGACCCGATTGCCGGTCATCTTCTCCAGGATGTCCATCACCAGCTCCCGCTCGTCCCAGATGTGCATGAACAGGCTGTCATGGCCGATGATGTGGCAGGCTATGCCCAGCCACAGGAAATGGGAGTGGAGCCTTTCCAGCTCGGCAGTTATCACTCTTATGTACTCTCCCCGCTTGGGCGCCTCCAGGCCGTTTATGGCCTCCACGCACATGGCGTAGGTAAAGGCGTGGGAATGTGAACATATGCCGCAGACTCTCTCCACCAGCACCAGGGTCTGGATGGCGTTCCTCTCGGTAGCCAGCTTCTCTATGCCCCGGTGATTGTAGCCCACAAAGACTTCTGCGTCTTTTATTATCTCCCCCTCGGTGTAGAGCTTTGCGTGGATTGGCTCCTCCAGAGCGGGATGGTAAGGGCCGATAGGTACGATGTAGCTCATTTGACCTCTCCTCCCGGATTTTTATCCACAAGTTCTCTCAGGGGCAGCACCATTATCTGGCCCCTGCCCTGAGTTTCCAACATATCCTCCGGCAGAAACAGCCGCTTAGAGGTGTCCAGCCCCTGGAATTCCACGGCGAAAAGCTCGTTGAGCTCCCGCTCCGGCCAGGTAGCGGCGCTGTCATAGATATCCCCGATTGAGGGCAGCTCCCTCTCCCCCACCACATGGTAGGACTCGATAGCCGGTTCCACGGCGTAGTCGTAGGAGACGTCCATCTGTCCCTGTTTATTTATAAATCCATGGATCATCACCAGCTGCCGGCCTTCCCGGCGCATCCGTTCCGCCAAGGGCCGTATCTGTTCTTTGTCGATGTCTGTTCTCTTGTACTCCTGCATCTCTCTCACCTCTCAGTATTTGTACGAAAACTTCAATTCGTTTCAGGGCAATCCCCGGTATATGTTTAACATATTCTGGGCAGCTGGGCCCCCGTGAGCTTTTGAAGTATGCGCCTGCCCCCCAGGGCCGTTTTTATCGTTAGGATTCCGGGATGCGCCCCGGTGACCCGGCCTATAAGGGCGGCGTCCCTTCCCTCCGGGATTCGGCGCATAGCCTCCAGCGTCGGCTGCGTATCCTCCGGAGCCACTATTGCCAGCAGCTTTCCCTCGTTGGCGCAGTAAAGGGGCTCCAGACCCAGCATGTCGCAGGCGGCCTTCACCTGGGGGCGCACCGGGATGAGCCCTTCCTCCAGCTCTATGCCCAGACTTCCCCCCTCTATGAACTCATTGAGCGTAGTGGCAATGCCCCCTCTGGTGGGGTCTCTGAGCGCCCGGATTTTACCCGAGGCTTTGAACATGCTCTCCGTCAATTCCCTGAGACTGGCGCAGTCGGAGCTGATGTCTCCCTGCATCATGCCGGTTCTGGCGAGCATCACCGCCGTGCCGTGGTCCCCCACAAAGCCTGAGACGATGACCGAATCGCCCTCCCGGATATTGCCGGGGCCCAGTCCCGGATATTTCACAAAGCCTATACCGGCAGTGTTTATATATATTCCGTCGCCCCGGCCCTTTTCCACCACCTTGGTGTCCCCGGTTATCACCCGGACCCCGGCCCTTCGGCACTGGGCGGCCATGGAATCCAATATCTTTTCCAGGGAGGACAGGCTGAAGCCCTCCTCGATTATCAGCGAGCAGCTGAGGTATTTGGGCTCCGCACCGCACATACACAGGTCGTTCACCGTGCCGCAGACGGCCAGTTTTCCTATATCCCCGCCGGGGAAAAAAAGCGGAGCTACCACAAAACTGTCTGTGGAGAAGGCCAGCTTCTCTCCGCCTTCCACTATGGCCCCGTCCCCCAGCTCCCCCAAAGCCGGATTAAACAGTCTTGGCAATATCAGCTTTTCAATGAGCCGGGAGCTTTTCTTCCCCCCGCTGCCGTAGTCCAGGGTAATAATGTCGTCCATTTTATAATCCTCTGTATTTATATGCCGCAGCGCAGGCCCCCTCGGAGGACACCATGCAGGGCCCCACCGGCTCCTCCGGCGTACATATACCGGCAAACATGGGGCAGTCCTCCGGTCCTATCCTGCCGCAGATAACGTCTCCGCAGCGGCAGGCTCCGATCTCGCCGGCTTTTTTAATTTCTATATGGAATTTCTTCTCGGCGTCATAGGCGGCAAAGTCCTCTCTCAGCTTGAAGCCGCTGCAGTCTATCTCTCCCAGACCCCGCCAGCTGTCCCGGCGAAGCTCAAAGCAGCTATCCATCATCCTGCGGGCCAGAGGATTACCCTCGGGCCGAACAGCCCTTCTATAGCAGTTTTCCAGGCGTGCCCCGCCTCCTGCCAGCTGCTCTGTCAAGCGGCATATAGCCAGGAGGATCTCCTCCGGCTCAAAGCCCGCTATCACTCCCGGCAAGCCCAGCTCACGGGGCACGAATTCAAAGCCCCGCTCTCCTATTATGCTGGCCACATGGCCGGGACATATAAGGCCCTGGACCTGAAAATCTTCTCCCGCCGCCAGCTTTCTCAGGGCCGGCTCCACACTTTTCAGCAACGACAGCAGGGAGAAGTTCTTTATCTTCCGCTCCTTGGCCTCCAGCACGGCGGCGGCGGTGCCCGGAGCCGTGGTCTCAAAGCCCACACCCAGGAACACTACTTCCACCTCCGGTCTCTCCTCAGCCAGCTTAAGGGCGTCCATGGCGGAATACACCACTTCCACCTTTGCTCCCAGGGCCCGCCTTCTCTCCAGGCTGTCCCCCGGCCTGCTGCCGGGTACTCTCAGCATATCTCCATAGCTGGCTATCAGCGCTCCCGGCTCCATAGCCAGCTCCAATACCCCGTCTATCTTCTCCGCCGGAGTGACGCATACCGGGCAGCCCGGTCCGGACAGCAGGCTGACATTTTCCGGCAGCAGGGACTTTATGCCGCTTTTGGCTATGGCCATAGTGTGGCTGCCGCAGACCTCCATCAGCTTCATGGGTATGTCTCCTGTCGCCTTTATCCTATCCAGCAAAAGGCGGGAGCTGTCCTTATTCCAGAGCATCCTTCATCTCCTCCCAGGCTCCGATGTCCTCCAAAGCCTGAGTCTCCTCCAGCCTCTCTATGGCAAAGCCGGCATGGACCATCACATAGTCTCCTATCTTTGGCTCCTTTATGAAATCCACCCTTATTTTCCGCTTCATTCCCAGGGCTTCACCCAGGGCTTCCTTGCCCTCTATCTCAACTAGCTTTAACGGTATTGCCAGGCACATTTTCTTCATCCTCTCAGCTTGGCGTCGGCTATCATCAGCTGACCCAGAGCCAGCCCTTCGTCGTTGCAGGACACCCTGCCGTGGTGATATACCTTGAACCCCGCTGCTCTCAGCAGCTGCGGCAGCCGCCCCATTATATACATGTTCTGAAAGCTTCCTCCGGATAGGCAGACTCTGTCCAATCCCGTCTCCCGTCCGGCAGCCTTCACCGTCTCCACAGCCATGTCCACAAGGGTGTTTATAAACCTGGCGGCAATAATGTCCCGTCCGGCGCCCTCATTCAAATCCCTGACCATGGCCCTTACCATCTCCCGCCAGTCAAAGACCAGGGGACTGCCTTCCATAACATAGGGATAGCAGGCTCTTTCATTCTCCGCAGCAGCCGCCTCCAGGAGTACCGCCCCCTGACCCTCATAGCTGCACCGGGTCTTTATCCCCAGTATGGCCGCCGCTGCGTCAAAGAGCCGCCCCATTCCGGAGGAGAGAGGGCAATTCAGCCCCGCCTCCATCATTTTTCCGTAGCTGTCGGCCCCAGGTATTTGGGAGGCGTCCAGCCCGGATGCCGCCAAAAGGCTGAAAGCCAGCCTATCCGTCTCCTTTACGGCCCGGTCTCCTCCCGGCATGGCCAGGGGCAGGATGTGTCCGAAGCGGCTAAAGTCCCTGAATCCTCCCACAAGGCACTCTCCGCCCCAGCCGGCGGCGTCAAGGCCGTAGCCGCTTCCGTCCCAGACCAGGGCTATAATATCCCCATCCAGGTTGTTGTCCGCCATACAGGAGCACATATGGGCATGGTGGTGTTGTACCCTTATAAGGGGTATATCCAGCTCCTCGGCATAGGCGGTGGACATATAGTCCGGGTGCATATCGCAGGCCGCCGCCTGGGGCCTTATATCAAAAAGCTTTTTGAAATGCTCTATCTGTTGACGGTAGTTCTCCAGAGTTTCCAGGTTTTTCAGGTCCCCCATGTGCTGGCTCTGGAAAACATAGCTGCCTTTGGACAGACAGAAGCTGGCCTTTTGCTCGGCCCCGCAGGCCAGGATGTCTCTCAGCTCCCTCTTCATTACCAGCGGATAGGGGACGTATCCCCTGGAGCGGCGGACAAAATATTCCTTTCCCTCCAGTTCCCAGCACAGGGAATCGTCGCAGCGGGTCTGTATCTCCCGGTTGTGGAGCAGGAAACCGTCGGCTATGCCTGCAAGCTCCCTCAGCGCCTCGCCGTTTTTATACATTATTGGTCTGTCCGAGAGATTCGCACTGGTCATCACCAGCATATCTATATCTTCCCCCATAAGCAGATAGTGCAGAGGGGTGTATGGCAGCATGATGCCCAGATAGCCGTTCTCGCTTAAATACTCAAGCCCCGGCTCTTTTTTCCTCAGCAGAGCTATTGGCCGCTGATAGCTCTCCAGCAGCTTCTCCTCCGCCGCTGAGACCCGGCACAGCTTCTTGGCACATTCCACATCCCGGCACATAAGGGCAAAGGGCTTTTCGTCCCGCTGCTTTCTCCTGCGCAGCTTACGCACCGAAGCCTCATCGTCCCAGAGGCAGGCCAGATGCATGCCGCCCAGGCCCTTTACCGCCACAATACCGCCGTTTTTCAGCCTCTCTCTTGCCAGTTGGATGCCGTCTCCCCACAGCTCCTTACCCTCGCCGTCAAGGTAAAAGACCCGGGGCCCGCATTTATCGCAGCAGTCCGGCTGGGCGTGATAGCGGCGGTTTTCAATGTCCCCATACTCTCTCTCGCAGTCAGGGCACATGGGAAAAACATCCATGGAGGTCTTAGCCCTGTCATAGGGCAGGTCCTTGATAATGGTGAACCTTGGGCCGCAATTTGTGCAGTTTATGAAGGGATATCCGTATCTTCTGTCACTTCTATCCCGTAATTCTCTAAGACAGTCATCGCATATGCAGATGTCCGGGGAGACCAGAGTGTTGTTGAGCTTCTCCCGGCTGCTCCTCATTATCTCAAAGCTTTCAAAGCCTTGAAGCTCCCTGCTGAAGCTGTGCTCCATGTCTTGGATGAGCGCCAGCCTGGGCGCTTTCTCCGGCAGCGCTCTCAGCAGTTCCTCCAGCTTCTCTCGCTCCCCCTCCAGCTCCATCTCCACCCCGGAGGAGCAATTCCTTATGTATCCGTGTAAGCCATAGTTGCGAACCAGCTTGTGTACAAAAGGCCGAAAGCCGACGCCCTGGACTATACCGTGGATTTTCAAAGAGAGCCTTTCCTTCATATGGGAACCTCAAAGCACGCAGGCAATTTGTTTGATAATTACCAAGCAAATTATATTACCTATGCATTACCTTGTCAAAGGGTTTTTTATATTTTTTGATATTTGCTTTAATTTTATTGCTATTTCTTCCAAATTAGGCAACAAACATAAAATTTGGTCGCTGGTACAAGGGGGCACGATTCTGTTTTTTGATCTTTTTTCCTTTCTGTTTTCTTTGCGCCTGGGAAAAATGGCCGGCTTTTCCAATTTGACTGCGGCAGACTTGATAAACGGCGGCAAAATGGCCCTTCGATTCCGGCGGCCCATAGCCCAGCAAAAAAGACGGCAGGTCTCCCGCCGTCCTTTACATTGCATTTATCCGATTTTTACTTTGTGTATGGCTTTTGGAATGGGTACTTCCAGCCGCCCGGATATTTCTCATAACAAATAATAAAATAAGGGGCGGGTCTTGAGCCCCCGTGCCCCCTGCTGCTCTATTGTTTTTCCTTAATCTCACAGTTTTTCGGCAGCCTGAAGGGGCGGGCATTTGCCCGCCCCTTGCTTTATGTGTGAGCGTTTGGATCTAAATTATCAGGCCTCTTTCTTGTTGCCCACAATGGCGTATACATAGCCCACTGCCAGGATGATGAAGGCTACTATGGAGCTTATCTGCTCCACGGAAGCTGCGTTGCTGCCGTCCACATTGGTAAAGAAGGCCACTATCTGACCGGCCAGAACCAGGGCCATGACGACAGGAGCGATGACGATAATGCAGATACGGTAGAACCAGAAGAAGAAGCCGGGCTTGTTGCCGTTGACCTCCTCCAGTATGTACTTGGGCTTCAGTTCAGCCGCAACCATTACGGACATAAGCATGGCGCCGATGGGCATTGCCAGACCTTCAGACCAGCAGTCCATGAAGTCCAGCCAGGAGTCCATAAGCACGGGGCTGCTCATGATGTCCTTGCCCAGCAGAGTCGCAGGAGCTATGCCGTTCTCGCCCAGGCCGCAGACTGCAACCAGGATGGCCTCTATGGTAATTGCAAAGCTGACCCAAAGAGTGACCTTGGTACGGTTGCCCTCCTTGCCGGCGTCGTGAGCCCGGTCAAGGAAGAGGGTGGCGATAACTTCCATCAGGGAGATGGCGGAGGTAATGGCGGCGATGACCACCAGCAGATAGAACAGCACGCCGAAGAGGGGGCCGGTGGGTCCCATGTTGCTGAACACGTCCTGCAGAGTTATAAAGAGGAGCTTGGGTCCGCCCAGAACCATCTCGTTGTTGGGTATGCCGCTGGCCATGGAGTTGGCGACGGCGGCGGGGAGGACGGCAAAGCCGGCCATCAGAGCGATGATGGTATCGGAGGTGACGATTATCAGGGAGTTCTTGGTGAGGCTCTCATCCTTGCTCAGGTATGAGCCATAGGTCACCATGGCGCCCATTGCCAGGGACAGGGAGAAGAACATCTGGCCGCCGGCGCTGCCAACCACCTTGATAAAGCTGGGGGCCTCGGCAATGAAGCCCGCCTCTACGGCGTAGCCGGGAATGAACATGAACTTAAGTCCTTCCTCGGCGCCGGGCAGAGTAACGGAGCGGATGATGACGATGAGGAGCATCACAAACAGGGCGGGCATGCCGACTTTGTTAAACTTCTCAATACCGCCGGAGATACCGCCATTGACGATTATCATGCAGATAGCCAGGAACAGCAGGGTGAATATCACGCAGCCGAAGGGATTGGTAAGCATGGAGGCAAAAGTGTCGCCTCCCGTGATGGTAGCGCCGAAGATGCCGCTGAGGCCGAAGCTCAGCTCAGCCAGGTTAAGGGACATGTACTGGAGGCAGTAGCCGCCCAGCACGGAATAGAAGCTCATTATGAGGAAGGGAGCCAGAACGCCCAGCCAGCCCAGCCATCTAAACTTCTTTGTGGCTTTTTTGTAAGCCCCTATAATTCCGCGGCCGGTCTTGCGGCCCATAGCCAGCTCACTGACCATGATGGGCATGCCCACGAATACCGCAAGGAACAGGTAGACGACCAGGAAGGTAAATCCTCCGCCGGCGCCCATCTTGTTGGGGAA
>CALXGF010000024.1 GCA_944387735.1 uncultured Oscillospiraceae bacterium | reverse complement strand
GGTCCCACTCCGGGTGCTGCTTTTCCAGAGCCTGGTTCTCGGCGGAGAGCTTCGGCTCCTTGATTGTGAGAAACAGCAGGGCGATGGACAGAAACATGATGGCGGAGACCACCATGAACAAAGGCTGGTAGTTCACATGCTCCAGGCCCTGTACCTTGGAGTTGGGGTACATCACCGCAGCCACTCCCAGATAGATTATGCCGCCCACAGCGCCCATTAGGTTTATAATGGCGTTGCCTTTTGAGCGCAGGGGCTTGGGGGTCACGTCGGGCATCAGGGCCACGGCGGGAGAGCGGTAGGTGCCCATGGCAATGAGCAGCAGGCCCAGCACAATTACGAAAGACACCAGTTCAAATCCGGAGGGGGACGCCGCATATCCGTTGTCCAGCAGGGGCAGGACATTCATAAGGATAATGGCGCAGCCGGTGCCGAAGAGAATGAAGGGCATGCGTTTGCCTATTTTGGTCTCCGTCCTGTCGGAGATGCCGCCGAAGATAGGCAGCAGAAACAGGGCCAGCACATTGTCCGCCGCCATTATGGCCCCGGACAGTGTCTCGTTCATGTGGAAGGTGTTGGTGAGTATAAGGGGCACTATACTGTCGTACATCTGCCAGAAGGCGCATATGGACAAAAAGGCAAAGCCCACCAGTATGGTGCGTTTGTTATTCAGCTTCATTTGTGAATCCTCCGCAATTTTATGCTTTATATTTTATAATAACAGTGCAAATTTTACAATAAGAAAATTGACTGGGGCAAGCCGGAAGTGGTAAAATGTATATAAAAATATCATCTGTTGGAAGAGGTGCTGGCTTTGACCAAAAATACCAAGCTGATATTTGCGGCGGCCGCAGCGGCGGCAGCCCCTGTTTTTCTTTTGGCCCCCGGCCATGCTGGCCGGCGGCAGAAGGCCCCTTTCATGGGCATGAACTTTGCCCACCGGGGGCTCCACTCCAGGGACAAGAGCGTGCCGGAGAATTCCCTCGCCGCCTTCCGCCTGGCCGCACGGGCCGGCTATGGCGTGGAGCTGGACGTACATCTGAGTCGGGACGGCCAGGTAGTGGTCTTCCATGACGACGATCTCCAGCGGGTCTGCGGTGTTGAGGGCTGCATAGAGGACTACAGCTATGAGCAGCTCCGGCAGTTTTCCCACTGCGGCACCGAGGAGCGCATTCCCCTTCTCAGCCAGGCGCTGGAGGTGATAAGGGGCCGGGGTCCAATAATTCTGGAGATAAAGAACGGACGCAGGAACCGGGAGCTCTGCCGCAAAACTCTGGCTCTGCTGGGTAGCTACCGGGGCAGCGTGTGCATAGAGAGTTTCAACCCTCTTATCGTGGCCTGGTTCCGCCTCCACGCAAGGGATATACTCAGGGGCCAGCTGGCCATGCCTTCCAAATACTATGAGCTTAAAAAGCCCCTGCCCTTCATTTTTTCCCATTGCCTCATGAACTTTATCTCCCGGCCGCAGTTCATCGCCTATCGCATTGGGCCCCGGCCTCTGGCAGTGCGTTTTTCCGAGCTTCTGGGGGCCATGAAGGTGGGCTGGACCTCCCACGAGCCCAGGAACGAAAAGGGCCGGGATGCGGTCGTTTTCGAGTTTTATAAGCCCCGTCTAAGTTTCAAGTAAATAGCCCTTACATAACAGGGCCCGGCGGCTCAAAGCAATGCCGCCGGGCCCTGTCCGTATTTCTTTCAGCTTTCAACAGTTTCTCCGTCCTCCAGGTCCTCCGGCAGCACTGCCATCAGCTCCTCCCTGCCGGGGTTTTCCATGGCCGCCACCCGGTTGGACTGGCGCACTATCATATCCTCAAAGCAGTTTCGCACATCCCGTCCGTTGCCGAAGTTCTCGTCCCTTTTTTCATATAGGGCGTCAAACATATCCTTTGCCGCCTGCTCCGCCTCTCCCGTGAGAACATAGCCGTTCTTCTCACACTGGCCCTTGAATATGGCCAGCAGCTCCTCTCCCCTGTAGTCGGGGAAATGGAAGTACTTATTGAAACGGGATTCCAGGCCGGGATTGGAGCTGAGGAACTTCTCCATGGGCTTGTCGTATCCTGCCACAATTACTATCAGGTCGTCCCTGTGGTCCTCCATGGCCTTGAGGATCGTCTCAACGGCCTCCCTTCCGAAGTCGTTCTCCCCGCCGGAGGAGAGAGAATAGGCTTCGTCTATAAACAGCACGCCCCCCAGAGCGGACTTTATAGTCTCCTGTGTCTTCAACGCCGTCTGGCCCACATAGCCCGCCACCAGGCCGGAGCGGTCTACCTCCACCAGTTGCCCCTTGCTCAGCACCCCTATGGCGGCATAAAGCCCGCCCATTAGCCGGGCCACGGTGGTCTTTCCTGTGCCGGGATTCCCCATGAACACCATGTGCAGGCTCATGGGGGGCACCGGCAGGCCGTTGGCCTGGCGGAGCTTTCGCACCTTCATCAGGTTCACCAGATCCTTTACGGCCTTCTTCACGCTCTCCAGGCCCACCAGAGAGTCCAGCTGCGCCATAAGTTCGTCAAAGTCCGGCTTCTCCACCTGAGCCTGGGGCTCTGTCTTTTTATCGGCGGCCTCTCCTCCGGACTTGGCCCTCCGCAGGGGAGACTTATCCATGAAGCTGGGCTCGCTGCTGCTCACATAATCCATGGGGTCCAGAGCCCGGCTGCTCTTTTTAACTCCGCAGGCGTCGCATACAGCCCCCAGCTTGTCGGCACATTGAGTGATGAACTCCGCCTCGGCAAGACTCACGTCGTCGTCCACAGCCGCCAGATACAACAGTATGTTGGTCAGCATGCGGACGAAGGTGCGAGAGGCTTCCCCAGCCCGGCGGGCGTCATTTTCCGCCAGATCCCAGAAAAAGGCCGGGGGCAGGAAGACGTCCTCCTGGCACACCGAGCCGGTGAGGGACCACAGCAGCCATTTGGGCTGCTCCCGGCCCTTGGAGTATATCTGGTTTGCCATATCCACATGGCTCTGGCTGATGCTCCCCGCCCGGCTCCACAACTTCAGAGCGCAGCCGGTGACAAACTCGTCCAGCTCTTTTGCCAGGCTTTTGCTGCCCACTCTATAGAAGGCTTCGGTGTTGGCCAGGTATATCTTGTGAAACTCCTCCGGGGAGCGGTTCCAGGTACTGGGCATGACGGCAGTCTCCTTTTGACTTTCATTTAATGCTCTCATTATATTACAAATCCCGGATTCTTCAAGACGAAAAAACGGCGGCCGCAGTCTGCGGCCGCCACATCATAGGACTTTCTATTGCAGCTTTGCCATGGTCTTTTCCATAAAGCGCCCGTTGAACACCAGACAGCGCTGATGAGTTCCCTGACCGATGAGTTCATCCCCGGCCCAGGCTTTCACCTCAAAGCCGAGTATCCTGCCCTCCACTTTGTTAAGGGTGCTCTCGGCACGGACAGTCATGCCCATTGGTGTAGCTGCCAGATGGGCCACATCTATCCTCACGCCCACGCTGCCCTGGCCTTCCTCCAGGCAGGAGGCTATGGCTTTCATGGAGGCGCTCTCCATAAGGGCTATCATGTGGGGAGTGGAGAATACGGGCAGGGCGCCGCTGCCTACGGCGGCGGCCGTGTTGCTCTCGGTAACTATAGTCTCTGCATGGCCTACCAGGCCGGTCTTAAGTTCCGTCATTTCAGCGCAGCCTTGATTACCTCAGCCAGGCGCTTGACGCCTTCCACTATTCTCTCGTCAGGCATGCAGGAGTAATTGAGACGCATGCAGCAGTTGTTGCCGCCGTTGGGGAAGAAGCCGGAGCCGGGCACGAAGGCCACGCCCATATCCAGAGCCTTGGCCGCCAGGTCACGGGTATTCACATACTCAGGCAGCTCCACCCAGGTGAACAGGCCGCCGTCCGGGTCGGTGAATTTTGCTTCAGGCGGGAAGGTCTCCTTCATGGTGTTTATCATCAGCTGGCAGCGGTGCTTATAGGTCTCTCTTATCTTATCCACATGGGCGTCCAGGTCGAACATTTCGATATACTTGGAGATTATCATGGGGGCGATGGTGGAGGTCTGGAGAGCTGCGGCCTGGGCAATCAGGTTCAGCTTCTCGATTATCTCATCGTTGGCGCAGGTCCAGCCGATGCGGTAGCCGGGGGCCATTATCTTGGAGAAGGTGCCCATGTATATGATAAGGCCCTGGGTATCCATGCTCTTCAGGGCAGGCTGGTACTCGCCCTTGAAGCGCAGCTCGCCGTAGGGATTGTCCTCGATGGCGGGCACACCGTACTTGTTGATTATCTCCAGGAATTTCTTTCTCCGCTCCAGGGGCCAGGTGCGTCCGCTGGGGTTCTGGAAATCGGGGATGACATAGATGAGCTTCACGTTCTCGGTGGTGGCCAGGACCTTGTCCAGTTCTTCCATGATCATACCCTCGTCGTCGGTGGGCACTTCCACAAAATTGGGCTCATAGGCCTGGAAGGCGTTGATGGCGCCCAGATAGGAGGGGCTCTCCATCACCACCACGTCGCCGGGGTTCAGAAACAGCTTGCCGCAGTAGTCCAGGCCCTGCTGGCTGCCGGCGGTGAGTATGATATTGTCGGCAGTGGTATGTATGGCGTTCTTGGCCTCCATGCGCTCCACTATCTTCTGGCGCAGGGGCAGATATCCCTCTGTCTGGCCGTACTGCAGGGCGGCCCGGCCCTGTTCATCCATCACCGCATCGGTGGCTGCCTTGATATCCTCTACAGGGAAAAGCTCCGGGGCGGGCAGGCCCCCGGCAAAGGAGATTATTTCCGGCCTGGTGGTGAGCTTCAAAAGCTCTCTGATATCAGAGGCTTTCATG
This sequence comes from uncultured Oscillospiraceae bacterium, assembly GCA_944387735.1. GTDB lineage: Bacteria > Bacillota > Clostridia > Oscillospirales > Oscillospiraceae > Limivicinus. The sequence continues at coordinate 24,637 of CALXGF010000024.1, read as the reverse complement.
CCGTCCATTCTCTTAGCAAAGTTTACCATAGTATACCTCCTCAAATTTCTTTTTTCCAAGTTCTGTCTTTCAGCTATTGTAATTTTAGCACAAAACGCAAGCTTCGTAAAGCATTAAACTTGTTAATAATTAGTCAGCCCGCAAATTTTTTTACGAGCTGACCTGTTATTTATTCTCTTAAGTTCATTTTCCCATATATTTCAATACGGCCACCTGGGGCTCCATATCCGCCGTGATTGTAATGGTGTCGGTGTCATAGCGGTGTATCATCTCCGGGGCCTCAAAATAGTCGGCCAGGGCCTGCACATGCTCCAGCCGCCGGGGCCCCCGGTTCCCGTCCCGGTAGTGCATGGGGATTATCACCTTGGGGAAGAGCTCCTCGCTCATGCGCCAGACCTCCTGGGAGGGCAATCCGGTGCAGGAGCCGGCAGTGACCATCAAGACGTCGGCGCCGAAGAGGCGGCTTATCTCTCCGCCGGTGAGCCCCGTGCCTATATCCCCCATATGGGCCAGCTTCAGTCCGTCGGCCTCCAGGATATGTATGAGGGTCTTGCCCCGCATTATGCCTCCCACGCTGTCGTGCCAGGTCTCCATGGCGCTTATTTCAAAGGGGCAGTCCCTCTCCGGCCTGCCGGAGAGCTCCACGCCCTGGCGGTAGTTGTGGCCGTAGTGCTCATGGCTTATGAGCAGCTTGTCCGCTTTCACTCTCAGCTTGGGATAGCCTGTGGTATAGTCGCTGTCGTAGGGGTCTATCACCACGCTGTAGCCCTTATGGGTGATTTTAAAGCAGGCGTGGCCCAGCCATTGTATCTCCATCCCTATTCCTCCATAACATGAAGAGCCCTTATCTGAGGGTTCTCAATATGTTCCATCAAGTCCAGAGCGTGGGGCTCCAGATAGTCCCAGCTGCCGCAGCTGAGGCCCTGGGCTCTCAGCTCCTTTACCACCTGAGCGCAGACATCCTCCACCAGCTCGCCTTTCAGTTTCCGCCCTGCCTCGTCGTTCTCTCCGGTAAGGAGAAACTCCAGGGCCTCTCTCAGCTCCCCCAGCTTTTCCAGCTCTCTCATGGCACGAAACTGCCACTTGTAATAGGGCATATGCCGCCGGTTCAAAAGGAAGATAGCGGCGCAGGCGGCATTGACGAATTCCGCCATAGCCAGCATGGCGCTGCCCTCCTCCCCGTGGCTTATGCATCGGGAGTAGTTATACTGCCCCGCCTGGGCCATGGTGATGAGCTTTGCCGCCAGGCGCTTTTTCCGCACATCTTCGGGCATGCCGGTGAGTATCTCCCGGCGTATGGAGCTGAAAAGGCCCTGTTCATCCCGCCAGACCTGGCCGTTGCCGGCTTCCGCCAGGGCGTGGCTGGGGAGATAGAGCCAGGCTTGCCAGCTGTCCGGAGCCCCGGCGCAGCCGGTATAGCGGCGGTAGAAATCCCCAATGCGACGCACTCCCCGGCTCTGCTCCGCCATGGCGCTGGATTTGGAGCCGCCGCCCTTCAGCTGCCGGTAGGCCCGGCTCAGCTCCAGGCCGATCTCCCGGTCGGTGTCGTCGTCTATCCAGAGGCAAAAGCCCTCTTCAAAGTCGTGGTCCTCCGACAGCTCGTCGTCATAGCCAAAGCACTCGGAGCCGTGGCCTGCCAGGCCCACGGCTATCTTGTCCTCGTATTCCGGGAAGAGCCGGTGGATGAGCTCCCGTCCCCGGCTCTCGTAAAGCTCCCGGGCTCTTTCAAGTCCCCGCATATATCTTCTCCGCCCTCTCTTTCAGTTCTTTTGCATAGAGGAAGTATCCGAAATAGTCGAAAGTTGGGGCGCACTTAGATATAGTAAAGGCGTGGTAGCCGTCTTGCGGAAGCTTGTCATCGTTCAAAAGCTCCCAGGCCCGCTCCATGCACTGTTCTATACGTTCGTCCTCCATGTCCTGCTTGGCATACATCTCCGCCATGTTGCAGTAGCTGACGGCCATGTCGTTGCCGGGATTCTCGCAGCCCTCCATAATCTTAAGGGCCAGCTTGAAATATCTCTCCGCCCCCTCGTAGTCCTCCACATCGGCACAGGACAGGGCCATGTTGTTGTAAAGCCCGGCAAAGCGGTAGTCTCCGGGATCAAGCCTGTCTGCGTATACCCGGCTCACATGGCGGAACACCGGAAGCGATTCCGCAGCCCGGCCGAAGCATTTCAAAGTTGTGGCGGCGTTGAGCAGCACCGTGGCTCCGGAGAGGGTCTGGCCCATGCGGCGCTCCCGGATTAGTCTCAGGGCCCTGTCCACTGCGGCCAGGCCCTTCTCCCCGTCGCCGCTGCGGCGGTACTGTCCCAGAAGCTCGCTGGTAAAGCTCAGCTCCGCCCGCCAGTCTCCGCTCTGAGCCGCCTTCTCCTGCCAGCTCTCCAGAAAGCCCTGGGCCTCATCCTCCAGGCCCTGCTCATAGAGCCGGTCCAGCTCCTCTATCACATCCCTTACCGGCAGGCTGACCGGGCAGGGGGCGGTGTCCGGCAACCCGGTGTACATGCTGCTGTCAAAAGGGCAGCAGCTCTCGGTGTAGTCTTTTCTGTCCATGGTGTCTCCCGCTCACCGGCGCCGTTTGGGGCCCGTCTCGTCTTGAAATGCCCACTGTCTCCGGTGTATAATAAAGTATCCTATCACAAATGCTAACACAAAAGATATTTGGAGGCTGTGGCATGAGCAACAGTTTGATAAAGGAAAAGTCCCCCTATCTCCGGCAGCACGCCGAGAATCCAGTGGATTGGCTGCCCTGGGGTCAGGAGGCATTTTGCAGAGCCGAACATGAGGACAAACCCATATTTCTCTCCATCGGCTACTCCACCTGTCACTGGTGCCATGTGATGGCCCATGAGAGCTTTGAGGATAAGCAGGTGGCGGCGCTGTTGAACCGGTATTATATCCCCGTTAAAGTTGACCGGGAGGAGCGCCCGGATGTGGACAGCGTTTACATGAAAGTCTGCCAGGCTCTCACCGGCAGCGGCGGCTGGCCTCTCACTATTATTATGACTCCTGAGAAGCTGCCCTTCTTTGCCGGCACCTATATACCTAAAAACAGCCGGGGCGGCCAGGCCGGGCTCATCCCCCTGCTGGGGGCCATTGCCGCCAAGTGGGATCGGGACCGGGATTCTCTGCTGAATACCGCCGGAGAGATAAGCTCCTTTTTGGCCAGAGAGCAATCTTACTCTCCCGCCGAACCCGGTGAGGATAAGCTTAAGGCCGCCGCCGGGCAGTTGGCCGCATCCTACGACAAAGAGTATGGCGGCTTTGGCGCCGCTCCAAAGTTCCCGTCGCCCCACGACCTGCTGTTTTTGCTGCGCCTGTCCCACTTTACCGGGGACAAGGAGCAGCGGCGGATGGTGGATAACAGTCTGCGGCAGATGTATCGCGGCGGCATTTTCGATCACTTCGGCGGCGGCTTCTCCCGCTACTCCACAGACCGGGAGTGGCTGGCCCCCCATTTTGAAAAGACCCTATATGACAATGCCCTGCTCTCCTTCCTGTATACCGAGGCCTGGCAGGACGGGCACATCGCCCTGTACCGGGACGTGGCGGAGAGTACATTGGATTACTGTCTCCGGGAGCTGAAGGCGGAGGGCGGGGGCTTTTTCTCCGCCCAGGATGCCGACAGCGAGGGGGTGGAGGGCGCATACTATCTCTTCACTCCGACAGAGGTGAAATCCGTTTTGGGCGAGGACGCCGGCCGCCATTTCTGCAACTGCTATGATATTACTGAGGAAGGAAATTTTCACGGCAAGAGCATACCCAACCTGCTGCTGAACAACCGCTGGAGCTTTGTCCCTGAGGGCTACGATGAATACCGGGAAAAGCTGCGTATCTACCGGGAGGAGCGCCTGCCTCTCTTCACCGACGACAAGATACTCAGCGGCTGGAACGGTCTCATGCTCATGGCTCTCAGCCGGGCCGCCTGGGCCTTTAACGACCGGCGCTATCTCATGGAGGCCCAGGAACTGGCGGCCTTTATGGCGGAAAAGCTCTACGAGGGCGGGCGGCTGAAAGCCCGGCTCTGCGGCGGGGAGCTGCGCTTTGAGGCACAGCTTGACGATTTGGCCTTTTACGCTCTTGGACTTCTGGAGCTGTACCTGGCGGACTTCAATGCCCGGCATATCTCTGCCGCTCAGGCCCTGGCCCAGGAGATACTGGAAAACTTTGCCGACGAAAAGGGCGGCTTCTTCCGCAATTCCCAGACGTCGGAAAAGCTTTTCATCCGCCCCAAGGAGGTATATGACGGGGCCCTCCCCTCAGGAAACAGCGCCTCTGCCGTAGTCTTTGACAGCCTTGCCCGGATCACCGGGAAGGCCCTGTGGCTGGAGGCTTATGATAAGCAGCAGGCTTTTCTCTGCTCGGCCTGCGCCAAAGTCCCGGCGGGCTGCGCCTTCGGCTATCTGCCCATGATGAACCGGGTGTACGGCAGCCGGGAGCTGGTCTGCGCCCTCAGCTGCGAAGAGCTGCCTGAGCCCCTCAAAGCGGTGCTGGGCCGCTACGCCCCTGAGCTGTCTGTGCTGGTGAAGTCCCCAAAAAACGGTGAGCTGCTCTCCCAGCTTGCCCCCTTTACCGCCGATATGCAGCCTCAAAGCGGTAAGGCTGCCTATTATATCTGTCAAAACGGGACCTGTTCCCTGCCTGTGACGGAGCTTTAACTCCGCTCCGCCTTTTTCACAGTAATATTGTCCCCGGTGCCCATGCACCGGGGACAATATTACTGTATCTCTTAATCTTTTAATCTTTTCAGTCTCCCATGCAGATGCCAATGTCCCTGGCGACCTGTATCATGGGGTGGTCAACAGGCAGGAACTTGGTGCGGCTGGCAGCCTCGTCCAGGGGGATGGAGCATATCTCACCGGACTGGATAGCCACCATGCGGCCATACTCTCTGTTGACTATCAGCTCCGCTGCTGCAGTTCCAAACTGGGTGGCCAGCACTCTGTCGTAAGGGCAGGGAGGGCCGCCTCTCTGATAGTGGCCGGGCACGGTGACTCTGGTCTCCTGACCGGTTATGGCCTCAAGTTCGGCGGCTATCTTGTAGGATACGGCGGAGTAATTAGAGTTCTCCTTCAGGCGGCGGCGGGCCTCCTCGTCAAGGACCACATCGTCCTTGCTGACGGCGCCCTCGGCGCAGGCCACGATGGAGAAACTGCGCCCCTTCTTTTTCCGGGCCTCTATGACTTCTGCGACCTTGTTCAAATCATAGGGGATCTCAGGTATCAGTATAACGTCGGCGCCGCTGGCTATGCCCGCATTGAGAGTCAGCCATCCGGCATCCCGCCCCATAAGCTCAACAACAAAAATCCGGCTGTGGGAGCTGGCGGTGGAGTGTATGTAATCTATAACATTGGTGGCAATGTCCACGGCGCTTTGGAAACCGAAGGTAGTGTCGGTGCCGTAGATGTCGTTGTCTATGGTCTTGGGCAAGGTCACTACGTTCATGCCCGCATCGGAAAGAAGCTTTGCGCTCTTCTGGGTACCGTTGCCCCCCATAATCACCAGGCAATCCAGGTTCAGCCGGTTATAGGTGTCCTTCATAGCGGGGATGAGGCTGTTGCCCTCTTCGTCTACTATGTCCTTTCCTGGTATATAATGCTGGCGGGAAGTCCCCAGGATAGTTCCTCCCTCGGTAAGTATGCCGGAAAAGTCCTTGGAAGTCATGAACTTATAATCGTTTTCTATGAGCCCTCGGTAGCCGTCGTACATACCAAAGATTTCAATATTATCCAATTTCTCAAACAGCGACTTACCCACGCCTCTTATGGCTGCATTCAAGCCCTGGCAGTCGCCGCCGCTGGTTATAAGCGCAACACGGGTCATTCTTTTCAAAGCCTTCGCCTCCTGTATTTTTTTTGGAGAAGGGACGCTCCCGGGCGTCCCTCCCTGCCCCGCAAAGGACAGAGCTTTTCCAGAGATAATTATGTTCCATAGCTACGATTTTTGCAAGACTTATTTATAACAATTTTGAGACTATTGAAAATTTATCTTCAGTCTCTCCCGCTTTTTCTTCCCCTTGTACGGTAAGCAGCAAAAAGGAGCCGGTACCGGCTCCTTTTATTGTTAATCCCTGCTCTTATCTGGCCGCCAGCAGCGGGCGCACCGCCTGCTCGTACATAAGTTGCTGTCCCAGCCTGTTGGGATGAATACCGTCCTGACACAGATATTTCTCCTGCTCCTTTATGGAGCTCGGGAACACTGAACGCAGGTCCAATATGCGGCAGCCCAGCCCCTGGGCCACCCGGCGTACCATTGCGCTGTAGCTCTCCTGCCAGCGGTGAATGGCCTCCAAGTCCCCCAGCCAGTGGAGTATGGCCCGGCTGTCCAAGCCGTCCCTGCATATATGTGCCAAATATCTGCCGGAGGATATGGGAGGCAGCGTCGCCGCCACCGGGACGCTCCCCGCTTCCTCCACAGCCTGTATCATGCGGGCATATTGCTTTTCAAATTCCTCCGGAGGCACTACGCAGAGGTGTTCTCCCTCGGGCTCCGCCGCCACCTCCGCCCAATCATAGGCGCAGTCGTTGCCTCCAAACTCGATTATTGTAAAGTTCCCCAGTCTGCCCTGCTCCAGGAACTTTTCCAAGCGTCCAAAGCCCTTTATCACCGTGGAGCCGAAGCTGCTGTGGTTATCCAGCTTTGCGCCCGTCTCCTCCTCCAGCCTGGCAAACTGCTCCTTGCAGCGGCTGTATCGGCCGTTTTCCTGCACCACGCCGGCCATAATGGAATCTCCAAATATACTCAGCAGCATCCTGGTTATCTCCTTTTTGTCATCTAGTTTTTATTACTATATAACACCATTTTAAATATATGTCAAGTGCTATTTTATAAAAGATATTGCTATTTTATAAACTTTATGATATGCTGCAAAAAAAGACTTGGAGATATGGTTATGAGGGATATGCAAAAAGAGGCTTTGGATTCTCTGGCCCGGCGCAGCCTGCCCCCCTGGGAGGAGCTGCCGGATCTTGAGCTGTATATGGACCAGGTGCTCAGTCTGGTCGGCCGCTATCTCCCCGCCGGGGAGGACAGGGGGCTCACCGCCTCCATGGTGAACAACTACGTAAAGCAGCGGGTATTGCCGCCGCCGGTGAGCAAGCGCTATAGGCGTGGGCACCTGGCAGCTCTACTGATGCTTTGTACTTTAAAATCGGTTATGCCCATTTCCGCCGTGCAGCAGCTCTTTCAAAGCTGGGGCGGGGCGGAGGGCCTTCAGGAACTTTACGCCTTGTTTCGGGAGCTTTACCAGCAAATTAACTCCGGCGTATCCGCTCAGCTGTACAAGCTGCATGGAGAGGGCGGCAGAGAGTTGTTCCTCTGCGCCGCCCTGGCCTCCCAGGCCGCCCAGTCTCTGGCTATGGAGATCTTAAATGATTTGGGAGAGGCATGAGAATTCCGGCAATCATATACTGACATTTAGAACCGGCCCGGCAGCCATATCGGACTGCCGGGCAATTTATATCGCACGCATACAGTAACCGGAAATTTTCCGGTACACAGGAAAAAGCTGCCCCGCTCTTATCCGAGCGGGGCAGCCGGGTCTCTGAATTGTCCTTACTTCTTGCCGAAGTAGCTTATGATGTGGCGGGGGCAGATATCGGCGCAGTGGCCGCACTTTACGCACTTGGTGACGTCCACCACTGCCAGATTGTCCTTTACAACGATAGCGTCTGCGGGGCACTCTCTCTGGCACTTCATACAGCCTATGCAGCCGAAGTCGCACATCTTCATGACCTTGGCGCCCTTATCCCTGTTGTTGCAGGCGGGCATGACCTTCTGGGAGGCGGGAATGAGCTTTATGATGCTCTTGGGGCAAGCTTCGGCACAGGCGCCGCAACCCACGCATTTGGCCCGGTTCACCTTGGCGATGCCGTCAACTATCTCCATTGCGCCGAACTGGCAAGCCTTGACGCAGTTGCCCAAGCCTATGCAGGCAAAGGTACAGGTCTTATTGCTCTTGCCGCCGAAGAGCATGGCGGCCTGGCAATCCTGGGGGCCGGAGTAGTTGAAGCGTTTTTCTGCATGACCCTCGGTGCCGGAGCAGGCCACAAAAGCCACCATGGGCTCTGCGGCCCCCACGTCAACGCCCATGATGCGGGCTATCTTTTCTGCGGCCTCGGCTCCGCCGGCAACGCAGCGATTGGTGGGCGCCTCTCCGGCAGCCACTGCCGCAGCATATCCGTCGCAGCCGGGGTAACCGCAGCCGCCGCAGTTTGCGCCGGCCAGGCAGGCCCGGACGGCCTCCTGTTTAGGGTCTACTTCCACATAGAAGATTTTAGAGGCAACAGCCAGAACTGCGCCGAATATTCCGCCCAATACACCCAGGACGAGAATTGCGAGAAGGATAGAAGTCATATCAATCTACCTCCTTAGAATATCTGCATGCCGCTGAAGCCCATAAAGGCCAGAGCCAGCAGGCCGGCGGACACAAGGCAGATGGGGAAGCCCTCAAAGCACTCGGGGTAGTCTGAGAACTCGGTGCGCTCCCGGACGCTGGCAAAGAGAACGATGGCCAGCATGAAGCCCAGGCCGCCGGTAATGCCGTAGACCAGAGACTCCAGGAAGTTATAGTCGTTCTGCACGTTCAGCAGCACCACGCCCAAAACTGCGCAGTTGGTGGTGATAAGGGGCAGGTAAATGCCCAGGGCGGAGTACAGAGAGGGGACGGACTTTTTCAGGAACATCTCCACAAACTGTACCAGAGCCGCAATGACCAGGATGAAGGCCAAAGTCTGAAGAAACTCCAGGCGCAGGGCAACCAGCAGATACTCATTGATGACCCAGCAGATAGCGGAAGCCAGGCCCATAACGAAGACCACAGCCAGGCCCATGCCGGTGGCGGTCTCAACCTTGCTGGAGCAGCCCAGGAAGGGGCAGCAGCCCAAAAACTGGGAGAAGATGAAGTTATTGATGAGGATTGCGCCCAGGGATATGGAAATTATGTTGGTAAGCATTAGTCTTCATCCTCCTTTTCAGCCATTTCCTGTGCCTCTTTTTTCTTGGCAGCCTTTTTCAGCGCATACTGCATGAGAGCTATAAGCAGGCCCAGAGTGATGAATCCGCCGAAAGGCAGGGTCATTATAGTGGCGCCGAAATCGCTGGGGAAGATCTGTATACCGGCGCCGGTACCGTCCATGGTGATGCGGAAGCCGTTGCTGATGTCGATAAGGCCGCCGCCGAAGCGGCCGCTGCCCACCAGCTCGCGGAACACGCACATCACTATCAGCACCAGGGTGTAGCCAAGGCCCTGGAAGATACCGTCAAAGAATGAGGCTCCCACGGTATTCTTCTGGCAGAAAGCCTCCGCGCGGCCGATTATGATGCAGTTGACCACGATCAGGGGGATGAACACGCCCAATGCGTCGGACAGGGCGGGAATATATGCCTGCAGCAGCAGGTCCACAATGGTGACGAAGCCGGCAATGATAACCACAAAGATAGCCAGACGTATCTCATTTGGGATGATCTTACGTATGGCGGCAACCACCACGTTGCAGCAGGTCAGTATGATAAGGACGGACAGGCCCATGCCCACGCCGTTAAAGAGAGTGGTGGTGATGGCCATGGTGGCGCACATACCGATAAGCTGTACCAGAACAGGGTTATTGGTTATCAGGCCCTCTTTAAACTGTTTCTTGATATTCATTCAGCCTTTCCTCCTTAACCCAGAGATTCAACAGCCATAATGGCCGTAGCAACTGCCCCGGTAATGGACCGGGACGTAATTGTGGCGCCGGAGAGGGCGTCGATATTGCCGCCGGTCTTGCTCAGGGCAATATTCTTATCCTCGCCCACAAACTGGGCGCGCCAGTTAACGCCCACCTCGGAAGTGCTTGCGGCGTTGGCGCCCAGGCCGGAGGTCTCAGAATGAGAGATGACGGAAATGCCGGTGCACTTGTAGTCGTTATCCACGCCCACGGCCAGAGTGATCTTACCCTGGGAGCCGCTGAAGGTGGTCATGACCACATAGCCGGCGCCGTTGGTACACTTGCTGATAGCGTCGATAGTGGGATTGGCTTCCTCATCGAAGGCCACTTCTTCATAGCCGTCGGAGGGTAGAACAGCCGCATAGGCTCTCTCGGTCTTGATGCGGTTTTGCTCCTCGATGGTCTCGTAGGTGAGCTCGTTTACCACGCCCAGCACGCCGGCAACAACGGCGCAGACCAGGAACAAAACAATGGTCAGTTTAAGGATTTTATTCATTTGGCCGCCTCCTTTGCTGCCTTTTTGGCCGCTTTCTCAGCTGCGATGTCCTCTTTGGTGACGCCGAACTGATGGCGGTGGAAGCCCTTGTCAATGGCCCAGGTACACAGATTCATAATAAGTATGGCATATGTAACGCCTTCGGGAAAGCCGCCGAAGTAGCGGATAAGCACCGTCAGTGCGCCGCAGCCTGCGCCGTAGAGGAGCTGGCCGTTGAGGGTGACGGGACTGGTGGCGTAGTCGGTAGCCATGAAGATAGAGCCCATGACCAGGCCGCCGGCCATGAGGTTATAGAGCATCCAGTCCACATTGCCGTAACCCTCCTTGCCGAAGATGAGGCAGAGCAAGGCGACGGTGCCCATAAAGGCGCCGGGGATACGCCAGGAGATGACCTTGGTAATAAGCAGATAGGCGCCGCCGATGAGCAGAGCCAGAGTGCTAAGCTCCCCTATGCAGCCGGGGATGGTGCCCAGGAACATGGACTTGAAGTTAAAGTACTCGGGCAGAGCGGTACCGCCGTACATATAGGACAGAGGGGTGGCCATGGTAACGCCGTCCACGGAGCCGACAAGGGCGTTGGGCACGGCATACTGTCCCATTATGGCCGCATAGGAGGCCAGCAGGAAGGCACGGCCTGCCAGGGCGGGGTTGAGAAAGTTCTTGCCGATGCCGCCGTAGAGCTGCTTCACCACCACGATGGCGAAGAAGCTGCCGATGACGGGCAGCCACAGGGGGGCGCTGGGAGGCAGCACCAGGGCCAGCAGCAGACCGGTGAGAGCTGCGGACAGGTCGCCGATGGAGCAGCTCTTCTTCATCAGCTTCCGGTAGCCCCACTCGAAGAACACGGCGGAGGCCATGGACACCACAGCCAGCGCCAGGGGATATACGCCGAACTGCCACACTGCCACAGCCAGAGCGGGCAGCAGAGCCAGAATGACATTGAGCATTATGCGCTTGGTGTCGGTATTGGTCCTGACCTGGGGCTGATAAGCCACGTCAAGGACTATTCTCTCTTTGTTCTCGCTCATTTCTGCGCCTCCTTTGCCGCCGCTTCCGCCTCAGCCTTGGCCTTTGCCTTGGCCGCTCTGACCTGGAACTTGACCTTGGCGGTCTTGAAAGCGTGGGTCAGGGGCATTCTGGCAGGGCAGTTGAAGGAACAGCTGCCGCACTCGAAGCAGTCCATAACGTGATATTTCTCCATATTTTCGAAGTCGTTCTTGCTGTAATACATGTACATAAACACCGGCTCCAGATTCATGGGGCAAACGGTGATGCACTTGCCGCAGCGGATGCAGGTGGGCTCTTCCACATGCTTGTCCTCCTCCTCGGTGAAGAAGAGGACGCCGGCGGTGCCTTTGACAGTGGGGGCCTCGAAGCTGGTGGCGCAGATGACCATCATTGGTCCGCCCAGGACTATCTTCCTGGGGGTCTTCACAAAGCCGCCGCACTGCTCGGCAATATACTTGAAGGGGGTGCCCACACGGGTCAGGCCGTTAACGGGGGCCTTCAGGGCGCTGCCGCCGTAGGTGACTATACGCTCTATAACGCTCTTGCCTTCATAGCAGGCCTGGTAGATGGCGTAGCAGGTACGGGTGCTGACCACGTTGCAGCCCACGCCGGAGGGCAGCCCGCCTGGCTTGACCTCCCGGCCGGTAACGGCCTTTACCTGCATTTTCTCACCGCCCTGGGGGTACTTGACCTTTTCCGGCACTATCTCCACGCCGTACTGGGCGGGATTGAGGGAGTTGAGCAGGTCTATGGCGTCCTGCTTGTTCACCTCTATGCCGTAATAAGCCTTGTCCACGCAGTTGGCTATACGCACAAGCTCTATGCCCTTGAGCAGCTGGGTGGGGAAATTGAGCATGGTGAGATGGTCGCCGTTGAGATAAGGCTCACATTCGGCGCCGTTGATTATCAGCTTATCTACCTTGCCGATACCGCCTCTGATCTTCACGGCAGTGGGGAACATTGCGCCGCCCATGCCCACGACGCCGGCCTCCCGTATCCTCTCCAGTATGGCCTCCGGGTCCTTCAGCTGTTCCTGGGTGAGGGGTGGCAGCAGCTCCGGGGTATCCTGAAAATCGTTCTCGATTACCACGGACATTATCATGTCGCCCATGGGGTGGGGTCTGGGCTCCACAGCCACTACCTTGCCGGAAACGGAGGAGTGAACGGGTGCGGAGACAGGGACCGGATTTTCGCCGATCTTCTGATACATCTTCACATAGTCCCCCACCTTCACCAAAGGCTGGCAGGGAGCGCCTATGTGCTGTATCATAGGTATCACGACCTGAGAGGGCGGCGCAATGACGGTCACCGGGATTTCCGGGGCCTTCATGTAATTGGGGTGTACGCCGCCTTTAAATGTATGGGACATAAGCTTCACCTCTTCAAAAATTGCCCTAGTCTTACATCAAGAGATTGTATCACATCCGGTCACAAATTGTCTATATTTTCTGGTATAAAGATTGTCTTTTTCCCTGGACAAGTTTGTAACAATCCCGTCAACATCTTGTCAATGACCTTTTAAATTCCATTTATTGTCATTTATATTTTATTTGTTCACCCTTATGCCACATTTTATTTGTCCCCTTTTCTGCGTGACTGGGGGCGAAACTGCCTGCTTCCAAAAGGCTTTTCCCGGGTGATACGGCCTGAGCCCCATTCATTTCAGAAGGCAAAGCGCCGTGTGGGGAATGGCAATACATGGAAAAGCCCGGAGGACGCAGAACATCGACTATGTTCTGCGTCCTCCGGGGCAAGATTCTTATTGTTTTTTTATCCCTTTATATCCGCCGCTATTGCGTCGGCCAGGGCATCCAGCTGGGATAGCTGATCCTCGGCCAGGGAGGATTTTACGGTGACGGGCTCTCCGATAAACTGAGTGTTCTTCAGGCCGGAGAGGATATCCCTCATCTGCTTGCCGCTGGTGGGCGCCCAGCTGCCGTTTTCCATAAGGGCTATTTTCCGTCCCTGGAGATTGTGGTTAGCTATATCGTGGAGCAGGTTTTCCATGGTGACAAAGACCCCGGCATTGTAGGTGGTAGCTGCAAATACCAGATGGCTGCATCGGAAGGCGTCGGAGAGGATATAGCTGGCGGGGGTAACGGAGGTGTCGTACATGCGCACCCGCACTCCCCTCTCCCAGAGCTTCACCGCCAGGATATTGGCGGCGTTCTCGGTGTGACCGTATACGGAGGCATAGGCCAGCATGACGCTCTTCTCCTCCGGGGCATAGCTGCTCCACAGCAGGTATTTGTCCAAAAATCCGCCAAATCCCTCCCGCCACACGGGACCGTGGAGGGGGCAAACCATGGCTATTTCAAAAGCAGAAGCTTTTTTCAAGGCGGACTGAACCTGAGGTCCGTACTTACCAACAATATTGGTGTAATAGCGCCGGGCCTCGTCAAGGTAGTCGGCCACAAAATCGCTCTCGTCGGCAAATATGCGGCCGTTGAGGGCGCCGAAGGTGCCGAAGGCGTCGGCGGAGAAAAGTATTTTCTCCGTCTTGTCGTAAGTCATCATAACCTCAGGCCAGTGGACCATTGGGGCCATGGCGAAGGTGAACTCATGGCGGCCGGAGGAAAAGCCGCCCCCCTCCTTCACGACGTCTATCCTGTCGCTGAGATCCAGGCCACGGAAGAACTGGGAGAGCATGAGCTTTATCTTGTCGTTGCAGATGATACGGGTCTCGGTATGGCGAAGCAGCAGGGACTCCACAGTGGCGGCGTGATCCGGCTCCATGTGGGAAATAATCAGGTAATCCAGCTTCCGTCCGCCCAGGGCGTAGGCCAAATTCTCAAAGAAGGTCTCATAAACGGCCTTGTCCACAGTGTCGAACAAGACGGTCTTTTCATCCAGCAGGAGATAGGAATTGTAGGACACCCCGTCGGGCACCCCGTAAACCCCCTCAAAGCAGGCCAGACGCCGGTCGTCCGCTCCCACCCAGACGAGGTCGTCCATCACTTTTCTGGTGCAGTGCATATCTCTGAACCTCCACATAATCGTCAGAATTATATCACATATTATATTTTATTTCTTTACAATTAGCTGTGGCCTACGCAACAGTTTTGTGTTATAATTATGGTATACTTTGAAATCAAGGAGAAGGCTCCCCATGAAAGAGATACAGCTTTTTGAGGGCATCAGCCGGGAGAGTCTGGAGGCCATGCTCTCCTGCTTCAAGCCGGAAACCCACAGCTTTAAAAAAGGCGAGACCATCCTGGTCTACTCCTCCAGTCTAAAATATCTCTGCGTACTCACCTCAGGAAAGGCTCACCTGTACTGCATGGACAGCGAGGGTGAATATGCCCTGCTGGAGCAGTACGGACCCAGCGACATTTTCGGGGAGGTCTTTGCCATGCCCTACGGCGATCTGGGCTATGCCGTGGAGGCAGACAGCGACTGTCAGGTGATGTTCATTCCCTTTGACTGTATCTATGGCCGCTGCCCCAGAGCCTGCCAGCACCACAGCCGGCTCACCCGGAACCTCTTTGAGCTGTCGGCCCGGAAAGCCCAGAGCCTCTCCGTGAGGATAAACATGATAAGCAAGCGTTCGCTCCGGCGCAAGCTCAGCGCTTATTTCGAATATCTCAGCGACCTGGCGGGCAGCCGCAATTTCCGTCTGGACCAGAGCTTTTCTCAGCTGGCCAGCTATCTCTGCGCCGACAGGACCAGCATGATGCGGGAGCTGAGGAACATGTGCGACGAGGGCCTGATAAGCAGAAAGGGCAGGGACATAACCCTGCTGAGCATATAATTATATTAAAAATAAGAGATTCTTGATTGACAGGGGGAAAAACATGGCAGAGAAAAAATTTGCAGGCATCAACGGCCCGGTGAGCGGCCCGAAACTGGCCGCCGACTATGAGTCCGCCC
Source organism: uncultured Oscillospiraceae bacterium (assembly GCA_944387735.1). GTDB lineage: Bacteria > Bacillota > Clostridia > Oscillospirales > Oscillospiraceae > Limivicinus. The sequence goes on along the minus strand of CALXGF010000024.1, from coordinate 9,559 downwards.
AGATTTTCGACAAGGTGAAAGTTGGCAAGCTGGGAGTATACTACCGGGACGGGTTCAAGATACGCTTTATGGACTACTCTCTTTTGGAGCGGGTATTCATCCGTATCCAGGAGGTGAACGGCCGCATGTGCTGCGGCAGCACCATCTTCGCCTATTACCGCCTGGTATTTGTGGCCGGGGGCCGGGAGATTGGCGACGCCATATCGGAAAATGAGCGGGCCATGGACCAAGCCCTGGCTCTGATAAAAGAGCTCTCCCCCGCCTCTCTGGCTATAGGCGTAGCAGAAAAATAAGCCGGAGCTTTGGATCAACGGGAAACTTATTAGTCCTGCCCCGGATGCCGCATTTGCGGCCTCTCCGGGCAGGACTTTATTTTAGAAAAGTTCAATATTCAACACAGCTTTTTTATGCTCCGCTATCCTCAAAGGCCGCCATTATGCAGCCCTTTTCCCCGTAAAAGGAGCAAAGTCCGGTGAAGGGGGATATACAGGTATCCAGTTGGGGCCAGCGCCCCTTCAGCATATTTTGCAGCTCCCTGGCCCCGCTCTCATTGAAGCAATGGGCTATCCTCAGCTTGCCCCCGGCATAGCCCTGAGCCTCCATCTCCCGCACTATGGCCTGGAGGGCCTTGGCCTGCCCTCGGCACTTATGCATCTGTTCCAGGGTGCCCTCGTCGCTGGCCCGGCCCATTATGCGAATTCCCAGCACGCCTACGGTCTTTGCCGCCAGAGGGCTTATGCGCCCGTTCTTGGCCAGATTGTCCACGCTCTCCAGCATGAACATCAGGTGGCTGTGCCTCATGTATTCCCTGATACGCCGCTCTATCTCCTCAAATCCCAGGTCCCGGCCAATGAGCTCCCGGAGCTTTTCCATAATAAGCACCAGCTCCGGGCCGGCGGAAAGGCTGTCCAGACAGCATACCTTTCTCCCGGGATAACTCTGTTCATAGACGCCCTTGGCCTGAACGCAGGCGTTGTAGCAGCCTGAGAGGCTGCTGGTCACCGCCAGGGCAAACACCATTTCTGCCTGTCCAAAAGCCTCCAGCCACTCCCCCACATTGGGGCAGGCGGTCCCGCTGCGGCCTTTGTATACGGCCAGCTCCTCCAGCATGCGGGCGCTGTCCAGCCCGGCATCGTCCACATACTCTTTTTTGTCCGTGACTATCTTCAATGGAACGCTGGCAAAATCCACGCCGGGAAAGCTGTGGAGATTGCAGGAGGAATCGGCGACTATTTTATATTTCATGGCTGCACCTCGGCGTTTAGAAATGTATCGATTTTTCAAAAACCTATGTCATAATATCAGTATACTTATATAAAGTCAATAGTTATTTTATTAAGCTGTTTCTCCTATCCGTTGACAAAGTCGGGCCTTGGGCCTATAATATTATATATAGTAGTCCTACCTGCGCTTATTTGTTTGGAATGGAGCTTCTTATATGACACAGGAAAATAAAGATAGGCTGGCCGCCTCCGTGCAAGGCTTCCGTCTGCCCCGCTATCAGGAGATACCCACAGTTGGCCTGTACCTGGAACAGACCGCAAAATATATATCGGAGATACTCTCTCCTCTGGAGGAAAACTGCATGACTTCCTCCATGATCTCCAACTACGTGAAGAAGAAGCTGATAGCAAGCCCGGTGAAAAAGCAGTACAGCCGGGACCAGATAGTCTATCTCTTCTTTGTTGCGGTAGCGAAAAACGTGCTGAGCCTGGACAATCTGGACCGCTTTATCCGCATCCAGGAACGCACCTATACCATAGAGCGGGCCTATAACTATTTCTGCGACGAACTGGAAAATATCCTCTCCTTTGTTTTTGGTCTGAAGGGCAGCCCCGATACCGTGGGCACGGAGAACACCGACGAGAAGATGATGCTCCGCTCGGCCATAATCGCCTTCTGCCACAAGATATATCTGGAAAAATGCTTTGCCCTGGGGGTAGACAGGCCGGAGGATTGAGTGCCGAAGAAAACAAGATAAATAGGGAAGTTTTGAAATTAAAAAGGCCGGGGTGTCCCGGCCTTTTTGCTTTCCATATTTTACTGTTCAACTCAGGCCACCACTGAGGCCACGATATAGTCTATCTCGTCCATACACACGTCCGTCGAGGGCATGAAGTTCAGCCCCAACACCTGGAAACTTTGGGCGTCCACATAGGCTTCGTAGCGCTGCCAGTCAGTGCGGAAGCTCACATAGTAGAGGCCGTCCTGCTTTTCAATATTCACCAGGTGGGCCTCGGCCTTGGAGATGCCGGTATCGTTAAGGACGGCAGTAAGAGCAAATTCATAGTTTTTATTCATAATAGTAATTTCCTTTCTTATTTATCCGGGAGGCCGGGAAGCTCCGCTTCTTGCGGCTCCCTTGTTTTATGGCCTAAGAATACATGTAAATTCTAAGAAAGGAATTAAATATAAAAATAACCAAATTAATTTTCTGTTCACACTGCCCTGGGTCCGTGCTTATGCCGCCGTATCAAAAACGACCCGCCGCCCTACCGGCTAATAGGGACAGCGGGTCTTGAGAGAAGGAGAGATATCTATTTGATAAATCCCGGCAGCAGCCGGACTATTCTGTCCACGCAGCCCTCTTCGCCAAGGGCCGCAGAGTCAAGGCTCAGGTCATAGCCGGACACGTCCCGCCACTCCTCGCCGGTATAATAGCGGTAATAACTGGCCCGGCGTTTGTCCTCCATCCGGATATAGCGGCTTATCTCGCCGCTGGTCTTGGTGAGGGAGTAGGAGGCCACCCGCTCGTGGCGGGCCTCCAGCGGCGCGTGTATGAAAACTCTCAGCACATTCGGCATGTCGTGGAGCAGATAATTCCCGCAGCGGCCCAGTATGATGCAGCTGCTGTTTGCCGCCAGGTCCTTGATTATCTTGGCCTGAAAGCTGAACAGATTTTTTGTGGAAATATAGTCGTCGCTGTCCGGAGGGAGTATCTCCCCGGTGTATACCTTCTCGGCGGCGGACAGCAGCTCCTTCAATCCGATGCGCTCATCGGCGGCGCCGAAGAGCCGCTCGTGTATGCCGCTGACCTCCGAGGCCTTGCGCAGCAGGTCTCTGTCGTAATAGGGCACACCCAGGGCCTCCGACAGCTTTCTGGTGATATTATGGCCGCCGCTGCCGGTCTCGCGGGCGACGGTGATAACAAATTTTTCCATGTCCCTGACCTCCTTTTTCCAGTGGCTATGCGCCCAGATAGGCTTTGCGCACCCGGTCGTCCTCAGCCAGCTCCGAGGCTTTACCGCTCATGGCGATACAGCCCGTCTCCAGCACATAGGCCCTGTCGGAAATGGCAAGGGCCATTTTTGCGTTCTGCTCCACCAGCAGTATGGTTATGCCGCTGTCGTGAAGCTGCTGTATTATTGAGAATATCTCCTTTACCAGCAGGGGCGAAAGGCCCATGGAGGGCTCATCCATCAAAACTATTCTGGGGTCGGTCATCAGCGCCCGGCCCGTGGCCAGCATCTGCTGCTCTCCGCCGGAGAGGGTGCCTGCCAGCTGTTTCCATCGCTCTTTAAGCCGGGGAAAGTGGGAGTAGACCTTTTCCAGATTTTCGTTAATCTTCTTCTGATCCTTAAGAATATATGCGCCCATACGCAGATTTTCCTCCACAGTCATACGGGCAAACACATGTCGGCCTTCCGGCACATGGGCAAGGCCCATGTTGATTATCCTGTGAGGGGAGGCTTTTTGCAGATCCTTCCCGTCCAGCATCACTGTTCCGGAGGAGGCGGTGATAAGGCCGGATATGGTGTGGAGGGTGGTAGTCTTTCCGGCGCCGTTTGCCCCTATAAGAGACACCAGCTCCCCCTCATCCACGGTGAGGGACACCCCCTTCAGGGCATGGATAGCCCCGTAAAAAACATTCAGATCCTTGATCTCCAGCATGGCTCTTCCTCCTTATTCTCCCAGGTATGCCGCTATGACCCTGGGATTGGCGGCGATCTCCTCCGGCAATCCGGAGGCTATGGTCTGGCCATAGTCGATAACCTGTATACGCTGGCAGATATTCATGACCAGGGACATGTCGTGTTCTATAAGCAGTATGGCCACGCCAAAGCGCTTTCTTATGGTGTTGATGCACTCCAGCAGCTCCGCCGTCTCCGTGGGGTTCATGCCCGCCGCCGGTTCGTCCAGCAGCAGAAGCTTCATGTCCGTCGCCAGGGCTCTGGCTATTTCCAGCTTTCTCTGCCGGCCATAGGGGAGGCTGGAGGCCAGCACATCCGCCTTGTCTGCAAGACCGCAGATATCCAAAAGTTCCATGGCCTTGTCGGTGAGCTTTTTCTCCGTCTCCCAGAATTTCTTGGTACGGAAGCTTGCGTGAAAGAGATTATAGTCCACATCCTTGGTAAAGGCGGCCTTGACGTTTTCAATGACGGTCATGTTGCGGAACAGGCGGATGTTCTGGAAGGTACGGGCAACTCCCGCCGCCACAAACTGATAGGTCTTTTTCCCGTTAAGGGGCTGTCCGTCAAGGATAACTGTACCCTCGGTGGGGGCGTACACGCCGGTGAGCAGGTTGAAGACCGTGGTCTTCCCCGCCCCGTTGGGACCTATGAGTCCCACAAGCTCTCCGGGATATATCTTTATATTGAAATCGTTGACGGCCTTCAGGCCGCCGAAGCTGATGCCCAGCTTTCTTGTCTCAAGCGCAGGGGTCTTTTCAGCCATTGCTCCTTGCCTCCTTCCGCTCAGCCTTGGCGGCGGCTCTGCGCTCCAAAGCAGCCTTCAGCTCCCTTTTCAGATTTATCAGGGAGAACTCATAGCTTCCGAAGATGCCCCTGGGCCTGAACATGATCACCACGATCAGCACTATGGCATAGACCAGCATGGGGTACTGGAAGACCGCCTGCACAGCCGCAGGCAGAGAATCCACCCAGCTGCCGTTCTTTATCTGATAGTTTATAAAGAACATTATCACCGCCGCCGTCACCGAACCGGTGATGGAGCCCATGCCTCCCAGCACAACCATTACCACGATGAATGTTGAGTTGAGTATGCCGCCATTGGTAAAGGCAAAGGAGGAGGTGGACAGCGTGGCATTGGCGCAGCTGTACAGCGCTCCGGCCACTCCGGCAAAGAAAGCGGAATAGACGAAAGTCAACACCTTGTAATAGGAGGTGTTTATGCCGGAAGCTGCGGCGGCTATCTCGTCGTCCCTGATGGCACGGATGGCCCGGCCGTATTTGGAACGCACGAACATGAACATAAGAGTGACGCTCACAATGGTCACCAGCAGCGCCGCCCACAAAAATTCCACCTTGCTCTTGGTGCCGAAGCCCAGGCCGTTTTTATACAGCGAGGCTGCGGCGGAGCCCTGGGCCAGACCGTCCTGTCCGCAGAAGGGCAGGTTGTTTATTATGTTTATGATTATCATGCCAAAGCCCAGCGTGATTATTGCCAGATAGTCCCCCTTCAGGCGCAGGGCGGGTATGCCCACCAGCAGCCCTATAAGGGCCGAGAGTATACCGGCAGCCAATACGCATGCAAACAGTACCAGTATGAACACCACACCCTCCTTGTCCTTAAAGAGCTCCGCCCTTTCGCAGGCCAGGCTCAGCAGAGCGGCGGTATAGGCGCCCACGGCCATAAAGCCGCAGTGACCCAGGGACAGCTGTCCCAGAAAGCCCAGCACCAGATTCAGAGAAGCCGCCAATATCATCAGATAGCAGCACTGCCATATGCTGGGCACCAGCACCAGCTTGAAGCTGCCCTCTCCGCCAAAAGCGGCAGTCACCAGCTGGGCGGCAGTAAACAGCAGAACAATTATTATAGTGTTGAGCAGGTAGCCCTGCCCGGTCCTTCCCAGCTTTTTCATACCTTTTCACCTACATTCTTTCCCATTATCCCCGCAGGCTTCAGCACCAGGACAATGATGAGGATAAGAAACACGAAGGTGTCAGCCATGCTGGAGGATATGTAGCTGGTGGTAAAGGACTCCACCAGCCCGATTACTACTCCGCCCAGCACTGCGCCGGGGATGATGCCGATGCCCCCAAGCACTGCGGAGACAAAAGCCTTCAGGCCCAGCAGGGAGCCCATGGTGGTGTATATCCTGGGATACTGGGCCATATACATCAGCGCCGCCACGGCGGCAAGACCGGAGCCGATGGCAAAGGTCAGGAGTATGGTGTTGTTCACATTGATGCCCATAAGGGTGGCCGCAGCCTTATCCTCGGCCACGCAGCGCATGGCCCGGCCCATACGGGTACGCTGGGTAAACCAGTAAAGCAGCAGCATCACAACTGCGCTGATTATTATGGTGAATATCGTGGTATATTCCATGGTGACACTGCCTATCTCTATGCCGCCGGGGGCAAAGATCTGGCTTGCCACCTTGGGGTTCGGGCCTATGGCCGGGATGGCCTGAGCCAGGTTCTCCAGGAAAAGACTCATTGCTATTGCAGTTATAAGGGCGGTCATGTTGTTGCCCTTCTTTCTCACCGGCCTGTATGCAATAAGCTCCGTGCCCATGCCCACCAGGGCGCATACCACAGCAGCGGCGGCAACCGCCGCCCAGGCGGGAAGCCCCAGGGCCAGGGCAACAGGAACTGTAAATATCATAGTATAGCCGCCCACCATGATGAAATCGCCGTGGGCGAAGTTTATAAGTCGAATAATGCCGTAGACCATGGTATAACCCAGAGCTACAAGGGCGTAAACGCTGCCCAGCCGTATGCCCACTATCAGGGTCTGGATAAATGTACTCATGGTGTCTCTCCCCTCTCTTTTTGGCTTTGGGCGGCCCGTATAGAGCCGCCCGTCAAATATGCTTGGAACTCAGGGTTTATTCAAGATCGCTGGCCTGCATCACTTCAACCAGCTCGGTGACGACCTTGTCGCCGCCGTCGGCAAAGGAAATTATGGCAGCGCCCTTAATGGGAGTGCCGGTGCTGTCCAGAGAGAAGCTGCCGGTGACGCAGTCATATACGGCGCTGGTGTCTGCCAGGGCGTCACGGACGGCAGAGGGCTCGGCGGAGCCTGCGGCCTCTATAGCGGCCTTGTACATGTAAACGCAGTCATAGCCGGTGGCGCCGAAAGCGCTGGGGGTGGTGCCGAACTTTTCCTCATAGGCGGTGACAAAGGACTGTACCTTCTCGGAAGTGTCCCCGGGATAGTAGTGGTTGGTCCAGTAGATATCGTTGAAAGCGGACAGGTCTGCGCCCTCCACAACATAGTCGGGAACTCCGTCATAACCGTCGGCGCCCATGATTATGCCTTCATAACCTGCGGCACGGGCCTGGGGCACCACGTAGGGGCCGATAACATCGTAATAGAAGGGGGCGTATACCAGGTCAACTCCTGCGCTGACCATGGCTGCAAACTGGTTGGTGAAGTCCTGAACATCCATGGATGCGGTAGACTCGGCTGCCGCCACTTCCACGCCGTACTTCTCACAGGCGGCGGAGAAGGAGTCGTAAAGTCCCTTGGAGTAGACGTCTGCGGCGCAGTAGACAACGCCCACCTTTTCGCAGCCGGACTTCTTGGCATAGGCTGCGGCGATGGCGCCCTGGAAGCTGTCGGCATAGCAGGCACGGAAGATGTAGTCATCCTCGGTGGTCAGGGAGTCGGCAGTGGCCGTGGGAGAGAGCAGGCATATCTCCTCCTCGTTGGCAGCATCGGTGATGGCGGAGGTGCAGCCTGAGGTGGCCGAACCGATAATCAGGCCCACGCCCTGAGCTACCAAAGAGTTAAAGGCGTTGAGGCACTCGGTGGGGTCGCCCTGGTCGTCGGTAGTGATGACCTGAACCTCACGGCCCAGGATACCGCCGGCGGCGTTTATCTCTTCAACAGCCAGCTCCACGCCGGTGGTAACGCCGATGCCGTAAGCTGCCAGCCCGCCGGTATTGGGGGAGATGGTGCCGATGATTATTGGCTCGCTGCTCTCCTCTGCGCCGTCCTCTGCAGCGCTCTCCTGGGTATCGGAGCTTCCGCCGCAGGCGGCCAAAGCCAGCACCATACACAGAACCAAAAGAATACTCAAATACTTTTTCATTTTGCTTTCCTCCTGTTTCATTTTCTTCGCCTGTTTTTACAAACAGAAAAGGACGCGAGGCATCTCCTACCTCGCGTCCTTGCGATGTGCATGATTATAGCCGGGCTCCGGGCCTTTGTCAACATTATCAAACCTTCCGAATTTTCCATACATCCATTACAAATTTTCATGTCTGATATTTCGTAGATAATTTACAAGCGAGCTATGCGTTTTTACCGCATAATGACCATAAAACCGGCCGTTTGTCAAAAGACAAACAGCCGGTTTTATGCTTTTTAACGAGTTTTTTACATATGTGAAAAGTGACGAAGTCAAAGTTTCTCCAGCAGATAGTCCGTAAACTCCCGACAAGTGGCCCCGTCCTTATGGCCGGTGATAACCACTCTGCCCTCTTTGGCGCAGTCGGCCAGGGCGACGGAGAGCTTATCCGCTTTGTCGGCCATGGCGATATGGCGCAGGAGCATTTCCGCCGCCTTCAGGATGCTGGAGGGATTGGCATAGTCCCCCTCCCCCTTCTCTATCTTCCTTGGGGCTGAGCCGTGGATGGCCTCGAACATAGCGTAGCCTGCGCCGATATTGGCACTGCCTGCGGTGCCCACGCCGCCCTGGAGCTGGGCGGCCTCGTCGGTAATAATATCCCCGTAGAGGTTGGGCAGCAGAAAGACCTGGAACTGACTGCGTATATCTTTGTTCACCAGGTTTGCGGTCATGATGTCTATATACCACTCGTCGGCGGTGATCTCCGGGTAATCCTCCGCCACCTCGTGGCAGATGCGGGAAAACATGCCGTCGGTCTTTTTCATAATGTTGGCCTTGGTGACTATGGCCACTCTGGACTTGCCGTTGGCCCTGGCGTAGTCGAAGGCGGCTATGGCAATACGCCTTGTCCCGGCGTCGGTGGTGACCTTGAAGTCCATGCTCAATTTGCCTGGCAGCTCAATGCCCCGGCTGCCCAGGGCGTACTCCCCTTCGGTGTTCTCCCGGAAGAACATCCAGTCTATGCCCTCCTCCGGAATCTGCACCGGCCGCACATTGGCAAAGAGGTCCAGCTCCCGGCGCAGCGTCACGTTGGCGCTCTCCAGAGTGCCGCCCTTGGGGGTGGTGGTGGGTCCCTTCAAAAGCACGTCGCACTCCTTTATATCCGCCAGCGCCTCCGGAGGCACCGCACAGCCCTGGGCCAGGCGGTTTTCTATAGTCAGGCCCTGGATGTCCCTCAGCTCTATGCGTCCTGAGGCCAGTTCCTCCGCCAGAAGCTTTTCCAGCACCCGCCGGGCCTGAGCCATAATAATAGGGCCTATACCGTCGCCCCCCACCACTCCAATGACAATCTTCTCCATTTTGGAGAAGTCCTTGGCCGGGGCGGCCTTTTCCATGCGCTCCTGCCTCTCCAGCTGCTGGGCCAGAAGCTCTTTGAAATGCTCCGCCGCACAGGGTATGTATTCGGTCCTGTTCATCATTTGTTTCCCTCCCTGGTGTAGTTCAGCAATCCCCCGGCCTTTAGAATCTCCTGCTGCCGCCGGGTAAAGGAGCAGAGCAGCTTTATCTCTCCGGCCTTGGAGC
>CALXGF010000023.1 GCA_944387735.1 uncultured Oscillospiraceae bacterium | reverse complement strand
GGCCCAGGGCATCATAGATGTCCACAGAGTGGGCCCACAGCTCCATAAGCCTTGCGGAGCACAGGCTCTTTGCGCTCATAGGCATGCCGGGAGCCCAGGGTATGCGCTCCTTGGGATCCTTGTTCATAAACTTGTTCACCATCTTGGTGCGCTCCTGGCGCCACCACTGGAGGGTCTCGGCGCCGGTGTAGTGGCGGAAAGCATGGGGGATGTAGTCCGCATCCTGCTGGGCCTCGGCATCAAGGCCGTCCAACAGGTCCTTGAACTCATGGTCCATGAGCCGGTTCGCAGCATAGTCAAAGAAGGCTATGTGGTTCACCGCATCCTGCAGCAGCCAGGGCTTGCAGCCTTCCAGAGGCAGTTTCCACTGCTCCTCGGTCAGTCCGTCCAGCAGACTGTCCACCAGGGACTCCTCGGCGATAAGGTCGTTTATAATGTCCTTCATTTTACCTCTCCTTCTTCAATATTACTTGTACTTCTTCTGTATTGCACGGCCTGCAATATGTATCATAATTTCGTCGGTACCGGCGCCGATGCGGTAGACGCGCTGGTCACGCCAAAGCCTGGAGATGCGGCAGTCCTTGGTATAACCTATGCCGCCCATTACCTGCATTGCGGTGTCGCAGACCTCAAAGGCGGCCCGACCGCAATAGAGCTTTGCCACGGCGGAGTCTATCTGGACGCTTTCGCCGTTGTCTATCTTCCATGCGGTCTTGTACACCCAGTTGCGCATATTCTCAATCTTCATATACATCTCGGTGATGTGCTCCTGGATAAGCTGGTTTGCGCCGATGGGCTTGCCGAACTGTATGCGCTGGGTCGCATAGCGCACAGCGTCCTCATAAGCGCACTCGGCAGCGCCCAGGGACTGAGCGCAGGCTATTAGCCGCTCCACCTCGAAGTTCACCATGGCCTGCATGAAGCCGTTGCCCTCAACGCCCACCAGGTCTTTCTCCTCCAGCTCCACATCCTGTAGATGCAGTTCGCAGGTGTTGCCCATGTTCCAGCCTATCTTTTCCAGAGGCTCCATAGTTACGCCGGGCATGAGATTTCCATCGTCGTCGTGGAGCTGTACCCACCACATGGAGAAGCGGGAGCGGTTTTCCTTCAGGCTGGGGTCGTCATCGGCATTACGGGCAACGCACAGCATGTATTTGCAGTTTACCGCATTGGTCATAAAGGACTTGTTGCCGTTGAGATACACCTTACCGTTGCGGCGCTGATAGGTGGTAGCCAGGGCTGAGCTGTCGGAACCGGCGCCGGGCTCGGTGAAGCCCAGAACGAAACCGGGATTTCCTGCCATAACTTCGGCAAAGCACTGCTCCTGCTGCTCGGCGCTGCCGTATTCAGTCATATCCTTGAGAGCGCAGAGGTTGCCGTAGACATAGATGGGAGCGCCGTTTTTGCAGATGCGCTCGGAAACAAGCATCAGAGTCTGTACGTCCACAGGGGTGCCGCCGAACTTCTCATCAACGCCCAGCATCTGGAAGCCGCCCTCCAGAAGTGCGTCGGTGAACTCCTTGGGCCAGACATGGGCCTCGTCACACTCCTTGAAGTACTGCTCGGTGCCGTAGCGTTCCATTAGGTCGTCAACGCTCTCCAGCAGCAGCTCCTGTTCCTCGGTAAGTCTGAAATCCATAGTGCCTTCTCCTTTTCAATAAGTCTAAAATTTTACCTTCTGCCTTCGATTATTTTACGTATGTTTTCCCTGCGGATTTTTCCAGCGTCGTCCATGTCCAGGCTGTCTACAGTCTCCATATACAGGGGTTTTTTATAGCTGGCCAGATATTTTTTGCAGTGTTCCTGCAGCTCCTGAAGAGTAAGGCTGGCGCCCTTTTTCAGCTGGACCACCGCCATTACCGCCTCGTCAAGCCTCTCGTCGGCCACTCCCAGCACAACGCACTCCTGGACCGCCGGGTGCATCTTTATCACGTTTTCCACATCCTCGCAGAAGACGTTCTCGCCGCCGGACTTGATAACATTTTTCTTCCGGGACAGCATGTAAAAGTAGCCCCTCCGGTCCCTGTACATTATGTCTCCCGTGCGCATCCAGCCCTCCGGACCCATAAGCTTTGCAGTGAGTTCCGGCTGCTTGTAGTAGCCTTTCATGCAGGCGGGAGAGCGGACAGCCAGCTCCCCCGGCTCTCCGTCGGGCAGCTGCTTCCAGTTCTCATCCACGATCTTCATCTCCATGAAGGGCATGGGCCTGCCCACGCAGCAGCCGCTGTCCCCTCTGGCATCGGAAGCTTCGTCCAATATTACGGTGCTGCCCAGGCCGCTCTCGGTCTGGCCCCAGCCGTAATAAATTTCCGCATTGGGGAAGGTGCTTTTCATTTTTCTTATTATCTCGGGGGTGGTGCCTCCGGCTGCGGACTGAGCCACCTTAACGCTGCTCAGGTCCCTGCCTGCCGTACCCGGATATTCACACAGGCGCATATAGGTGGTGGGGGGAAGCAGCAGCATATAGCTGACGCGCTCCCTTTCAATGTTATTCAATATCTTCTCAGGGTCGTAGGCCGAGCAGATTATCAGCGTGGCCCCGGAGGACAGGGTTGCGGTAAACCAGCTGTGGCCGCCATGGTGTTCCAGGGGACACTGGATCATCACCACGTTGTCCGGGCTGGAGCCCAGCTTGCAGTAGAGCATCTCCCCCATCAGCTCGCATATATCCTGGGAGTGGGTGCGCATCACGCCCTTGGGTATGCCGGTGCTGCCGCCGGTGAATTGAATACGGGATACGGCTTCTCCGTCTCTGAAAAGCTCCGGTTCGCTGTCCGGCTGCTGGGCCTCCATCTCCTCCAGGGAGTAGCTGGAAATGCCGTCTTTCTTGCAGGATACGGTCCGGCAGCTGTCCTTGAGGCTCGCCTGGCTCACCTTCTGTGAAAAATCTGAGGAGTATATCAGCACGGAGCTGTCGCTTCTCTCTGTGAGCAGGGCAATCTCTCTGGGTATGAGCCGGAAGTTCAGCGGCACCGCCACAGCCCCTATTTTCTGTATTGCATAATAGATGAGAACTATTTCCATGGAGTTTGGGAAAAGAAAGGCGACCTTATCTCCCGGCTTTATCCCCATGGCTTTCAAACCGTTGGCTATGCGGTTTATCCTTGAATTGGCCTGGCTGTAGCTAAGGCGCTGTCCTTCGAATATCAGTGCGGTCTTTTCGGGAAAACGACGCACGGACAGCAGGAACAGCTCGCTAATATTTTGATAAAACATCCTTACACCCGATTCATTTTTTTTGGAATCTGGCCGAGACTGCCTTGAAATCCTCTCCCTGGGAGCAGAAGGGAGAACCTATGCTCTCCGCCTCCATCACGGCGGCCAGGCCGCTGTCCATGGCGCTGTTCATTATCCCCTTGGTGACCCGCAGGGACAGGTTTGGCATGGCGGCCATCTTTTCCATAAACTCCTCGGCATCCTTCTCAAAGCTTTCAGCCGGGAACACCCGGTTGGCGATGCCCAGGTTCAGGCAATCCTCTGCGCTGAGCCTCTCGCCAAAGAAGAGTATCTCCTTCGCCTTCTGAGGTCCCACCACGGCGGGAAGCGTGTAGGCCAGTCCCATCTCCGTCGCTAGACCTATCTTGCAGAAGTTGGGAAGCACCTTGCTGTTTTCCTCGATACACACCAGGTCGCAGGAGAGCATCAGGCTCACGGCCCCGCCTACGGCGTAGCCCTTTACCAGGGCCACCACCGGCTTGCTTATATTGCGTATCTCCTTGGTGGCCCGGATATATCTCCGCAGGCTCTGGCGGGAGAACTCTGCGGTCATGGGCTTGGGGCCCGGCTGGTCCAGGTCTCCTCCGGCGCAGAAGTTGTCTCCCTCGCCTTTGAGAGCGATGACCTTGACCTCGTCGTCATTTTCCAGCCGGTCCAAAGCCTGGGTCAGCATATCCATCATCACGGCGCTGATTGCGTTCTTCTTCCGGGGCTGGTTCAAGACTATGTAGGCAACAGGGCCCTTTTTTTCTATATAAACTACTTCTTTCTCGCTCATAGCCCGGCCTCGCTCCTTACAGCTTGCAGCCGGCCTGATATCCGGCCTTGGTGGCGTCGGCCATGCGGGCGGGACTTATGCAGTCGCCCACCACGTAAAGCTCCGGCACCAGCTTCTTTATCTCCGCCGCCAGAGCCATATTGGGCTTGAAGCCCTTGGTGACGGTTACGGTATTTGCTTTGTAGAACTTCTCCTGTCCGGCAGAGTTCTCCATGAGAACGCCCCGGCTGTTTATCTCCTTTACCTTGGTCAAGGGGTCCAGTTCCACATTCTTGGCCTTCTTGAAGGCGCTGGTGTAGTGGAAGCGGTAACTGCCGCCCACGTCAAAGCCCACCTTCTTGCGCTCTTCGATAATATCCATGTCCCTGTTCTTGTGCATCAGCAGGTGTGCCAGCTCGCAGCCGGGCAGGCCGCCGCCGATGACGGCTATCTTGTGGCCCATGGGCCAGGGGCTGATACCGGTGACAAGACGGCCCATAGCCGGAGAGTATATGTATTTCAGGAATTCGGAACCGCAGTTCCAAAGCACCTTGTTCACAAGGCCGGGCTTCTTGGGGGCTCTGCCGTTGAGCATCTCCAGGAAGTCGTGGGAGGTGACCACGTTGCCGCCCTCTGCGCCGGGCACGCTGATGCCCACGGGCTCGCCGCCGATAGCTATGACAACGGCGTCGGGCTTGACCTGCTTTACCAACTCGGGGGTGACCTCGGTATGGAGCTTCACCTTTATCCTGGGGTGCTTTTGCAGCTGACGCTTGTAATACTTAAGCAGATACTCGTAATTGGGGCTGAAAATGGAGCTCATTGTCAGGCAGCCGCCGATGCGGTAGCCCCGCTCATATATGGTCACGTCATGGCCCCGGATAGAGGCGGTGAGAGCGGCAGCCAGTCCGGCCGGGCCGCTGCCGGCCACCATGACCTTCTTGGGAGTCTTTGTGCGAATGTACATGGGCTTCTGGAGTTCCGCTCCCAGGTGGGGGTTGACGCTGCAGTAGTTCAGAGGCTTACCGCTGCTCACCACATCATCCATGCAGCGGCAGCAGCAGATGCAGCGGTTGATATCCTCCAGCCGGTCCTCCATGACCTTTTTGGGGAAGTTGGGGTCTGCAATGTCGTAGCGCAGGCCGGCCACCATATCCATGCGGCCCTCCCGCAGATTCTTTTCCATCACCAGAGGGTCGGTGTTGCGATATCCCATAGCCACAGGCTTTGTAGCCACGGTCTTTATCTTCTCGGATATCCAGGCCCAGTGCCCGTCGGGAATGTCCTTGGTGGTGAGAGGTATACTGGTCTCGTGCCAGCCTACGGCCAGGTTGTGCAGGTCTATCCCCGCCTCCTCCAGGTAGTGGACCATGAGAAGAGCGTCGTCTATGGTGTTGCCGGGCTTGATGCCGGTGACATACTCCACGGGGGACCAGCGGCATGTAATCAGGAAATCGTCGCCGGTAGCCTCTCTGACGGCACGGATGGTCTCCACCGTCAGGCGCATGCGGTTTTTCAAATTGCCGCCGTACTCGTCGGTGCGGTTGTTGGTGGCGGGAGACATGAAGCGGTTGAGTATGCCGCCCACGCCTGCCATTATCTCAACTCCGTCCCAGCCCGCCTTCTGGAGCAGCAGTGCGCAGTTGACCATCTGCTTTTTAAACATCTCAATGTGCCGCTTCTCCATCACATTCCAGACGGTGCGGCCCACGTTCACATTTATATTGGAAGGAGCCCAGGGCTTCTCCACGTTCTCGTCGTCGGGCTTCCAGTCATGTACGAACCAGGGCTGGCCCACCAGCGCACAGTCGTGGCGGTGTACAACTTCAGCCATGGCGCAAAGACCCGGCAGGCTGTCCTCATCGTAAGCGGCGGGCAGAGGATGCACAGGGGGCAATCCGGCAGGGCGGTCCTTACGGGTAAAGGGCAGCACCGTCTGGCACATGAGGCCCAGGCCGCCGGCAGCCCGCTCTTCCATATAGTTAAGCATTTGGAGGGTCGGCGCCTCATCCTCGATGTAGCCCCGGCAGGGGGACATGGATGTGGTCATCATCTTGTTTTTCAGCGTCAGCTTCCCCACCTTTATGGGAGACGCCAGCAATTCACATCTTCGCATATTATTCCTCCTCTACAAGCCTTAAAGGGCGCTGATTATCTGGATTGCATCTCTGGCAAGAGCGGCAGCCCCGGCGTCGCCCACTGCGGGCAGCACCTTCTTCACGATGCCTTCCGAGCTCTCTCCGTCTACGGTGAACATGGCGCGCATGACTTCCTCCAGCAGTATGGGGAAGCGGGTGAACACACGGCGATTTTCCATGAACTGGGGCGCTCTGCGATAGAGCTTCATGTCCTGCAATACAAAGCTGTTCTCCAGCCCGGTCTTGTAGGCAGACAAGGTCTTCTTGCTGTAGTCGTTTTTGCGCCTTGCATAAAGCACCGCATTTGCCGCCTGATGCCCGGCCTCTATGGCCAGGTCCATACCTCTCACGGCATAGCCCAGGTTCAGCACCATTCCCGCAGCGTCGCCGGCCACCAGCACGCCGTCGCCGTAGAGCTGAGGCATTGCATCGTAGCCGCCTTCCGGCACCAGATGTGCCGAATACTCCAGCAGCTCCCCGCCCTCTATCAGAGGAGCGATGAGCCTGTGTTCTTTAAAGCGGTCCAGCATATGCACCACGCTGGTCTCGGAATATTCCACATCGCTGACGGTGGCCACGATTCCCAGGGATATGCTCTCCTTATTTGTATAAAGAAAGCCGCCGCCGATGCTGCCCAGGGTGGGGTCACCGGCAAAGAGCCAGGCAGTGCCGTTGTCATCATAGGCCCCGAACCGGTCCTTCATCTGCTGGGGCGATAGCTTAATGACCTCCTTGAGACCCACGGCCACCTTGTCGGCCCTAGTGGGTCCGGCCAGACCTATCTTTTGGGCCAGCAGGGAATTGACGCCGTCGGCCAGAATGACCACGTCGGACTCCAGCCTGTCCTCTCCGGCAATAATGCCCCGGACCCTGCCGTTTCTCACGATGAGGTCGTCCACCCGGATGCCGCACACATAGGTGGCGCCCATGCTCTCGGCTTCCTTGGCAAACCACTGGTCAAAGTTCCCTCGCACCACGGTGTAGGATGCGGTATCTCCGCCCAGGCTATCGCTGTCAAACTCGATGGTGGTGGAGCCGGTGGCGCTCATAAGGGACACACGCTCCTTGGTCACTCTGCGTTCCAGGGGGGCGCGCTGTTCAAAATCGGGAATAAGCTTTTTCAGACTGTGCCCGTAGAGCCGGCCGCCGGTCATATTCTTGCTGCCGCAGCTGGGTCCACGCTCAATAACGGCCACCTCGACCCCGGCCTTTGCCAGAGTATAGGCTGCCGCCGAACCGGCCGGGCCTCCGCCGACGATGATTACATCGAATCTATCTTCACTCATTTGCTGCACCTCTTATCGACGAATTTTTTTATCCATAATTATTGATGCAAAAAGCGTGCCGCAGTTGTGAAAGCTTTGACGCTCCCGCCGGCTGAACAGCCTCCTTCTCTGCCCTGAACAGCCGCTCCCTATGGATAAGTCCCTCTCCCCCGCTTTCAGCCTGTTGCAGGCATTTTTTTGTAGCTTATTACAAAAACAGGACAGTTTGCCTGGTGGCTTTGCCGGATATTGAACACATTGTTAATTAATTATGTAACGAAGTTGAACACTATGTCACATCTTTGTCAATGCGGCTGCGGCTTGGAATTTGCAGTTATACAGCTAAAAAATACATGGAGGCATTTTAATATGAAATATATAAACCAAGGGAAAATGTGTTCCATACCGGAGCCCGACATGGAAAATTTGGAGCAGCGCATAAGCCGGCTGGAAGCCGAGAGGGAAATAAAGGAGATACTTTTCCACTACACTCGCTGTGTGGACAGGGGCGATGCGGAAGGGGTAGCCTCCTGCTATACGGAGGACGGTTGTTTTTATCCCTCGGATTTTCTCTCCGGAATTCAGGGCAAAGACAGGATTTTCCGGCTGTTTTCCCGCTTGCTTGAGCCTCAGGTCCTGACCAGCGCCCACTATATCTGCAATCAGCAAGTCTGCTTTCTCTCCCAAAGCGAGGCCCTGGTTTACGCCTGCTTTCGCTCCAACAAATCCTTCAGCGACGGGCGGGACGACGAAAACTGCTGGGGCGGCTTTGAACTTCGTGTCGTCATAGACAAGGACGGTCGATGGCGCATAAAGAGACATAAATGTTTTATGAGCCGCCAGACCGGCTGCGAAAACGGGCGCCGGAGAGAGCAGCTGGACAGGCCCTGGCCCCCGCTGCCGGAGTACCGCAGCTGAGCTTGTCAAAACTGTGGCACATAATTTGCATATATAAAAGTGACAGCAAAAAACAACTTTGAAGTTAGGAGATATGATTATGGCACTGTTTGAAAAGATCAGCAGCTTTGCCGACGGCGCTGTAAAGCAGGGCGGCAAATTTGCAAAGAACACCGGTAAAATAGCCGCTTTAAAGCTCAGCAGCCACAACGCTCAGGAAGAGATCAACAAGCTCTACGCAAAGATCGGCGAACGCTACTATAAGGCCCACGGTCTCGCCCCAGAGCATGGCTTTGAGAAGCTTTGCGACAAGGTCACCGAGCTGAGAGGCATTATAAATGAGAACCAGTCCGCCATAGAGGAGATAAAGATCGACGGCGTTATCGACGAGGTAGTCGTAGATCCCGACGAGCTGGACTAAGACCGTACTTTACTGTGTCGGGCATGGCCCCGAAGAAAGGACGTGCTGTGCATATGGCAATACATTTTGCAGACACAGAAAACGGCCGGGTACAGGGCGTACCCGGCAATGATCCCAGAATAAGCGTATTCAAAGGCATGCCCTTTGCCGCTCCTCCGGTGGGTAAAAACCGTTGGAAAGCTCCTCAGCCTGTGAAGGATTGGGAAGGTATATATCAGGCGGATCGTTTCCGGGGCAGATGTCCCCAGGCTCAGCCGGA
Source organism: uncultured Oscillospiraceae bacterium (assembly GCA_944387735.1). Classification (GTDB taxonomy): domain Bacteria; phylum Bacillota; class Clostridia; order Oscillospirales; family Oscillospiraceae; genus Limivicinus. The sequence continues at coordinate 6,050 of CALXGF010000023.1, read as the reverse complement.
CGACTTTTACCTTTTCAACTGCGGAGAGCCCTTTGAGGAGGCCGACGAGGACTGCCTGTATCTCAACGTCTGGACTCCGGCGGAAAGCCCGGAGGAGAAGCTCCCTGTGTTCCTCTGGATTCACGGCGGCGCAAACGTGATGGGCTGGGGCCATTTCCCCTTTGTAGACGGAGAGGGCTTTGCCAAGCGGGGAGTTATTTTTGTGTCCTTCAACTGGCGGGTAAATGTCTTCGGCTGGCTGACCCACCCGGAATTGGACATGGAGAATGAGCGGCATGTATCCGGAAATTATGGCGTTCTGGATCAGATAGCGGCTCTCAGGTGGGTCAGGCGCAATATCGCCGCCTTTGGGGGAGACCCGGAGAACATATGCGTAGCCGGAGAATCCGCCGGCGGCAGCTCCACCATGAACCTCTGCTGCACTCCCCTCACACGGGGTATGTTCCGCCATGCATCCATGCAAAGCGGCGGCGGCTGGGACCTCTTTGTTTCCAACAGCGTGCCCAGTCTGGCCCAGTCGGAGGCGGTCACGGATTTAAAAAGGCTCTTCGGCGTGGACAGTATAGCCCAGGCCAGAGAGCTTCCTGCCCAGGAGCTGGTTCGGCTGGCCTCCCGTCCTGAAGCAGCCGGAGCTTATATCCCCTCCCATGTTGTGGACGGCTGGGTCTTCACTAGGACCAACCGCCGCAGCTGCCTGGAGGGAGAAATGCACCCGGTGGATTACATCATAGGCTACACCGGAGAAGAGACCCACATGTATGAAATAGCTCCGGACAGGCAGCTTTTTCTTGACGGCGTTCAGGCCGAGTACGGCGAACATGCCGGGGAATACCTGGCTCTGTGCGACTTTCTCAAGGACGATGACGCCTTCAAGGAGCATCTGAGGGTGCGCAGCGCCGAGATGCTGAAAACCGGGGCTTTGGCCTTTGCCGAGACCATGGAGCGCTACGGTAATCCGGTATACATGTACTGCTTCAGTCACAGTCTCCCCGGCGAGGACGGAGGCTCCTTCCATTCCTGCGAGCTCTGGTATCAGTTTGAGACCCTCAATCGCAGCCGCAGACCCTTCACCGGCAAGGACTATGACCTGGCCGTAACCATGGCAGATTACTGGACCGACTTTTGCAAAACCGGCAATCCAAACGGCGGCGGCCGTCCTGAGTGGAGCAAGTATACCAAAGTACAGCCTCTTGTTCTGCACCTGGACACGCCCACGGAAATGCGTCCCTTTGAGCTGACGCCCCGTATTTGCTTCCGTAAAGATTGGATATGCAGATAAACAGTGGATACCAAAGAGTAGAACTCTTTAGTATATATAAAATTTAAAGGGAGGATAAAAAGCAAATGAGTAACACACTCACCAAAACTTCCAAGTTCAACCCCTGGCTGATCGTCCTCGGATGCTTCGGCTGCGCACAAATCCTTATCACCTGTCTGTGCAACACCGCAGGTATGTATTACGCCCCCGTTATGGCCGAGTTCGGCTGGGAGCAGAAGCAGGTGGCTCTGTACACCACCATCTTCTCCTGGGTCGCAGCGGCTCTCCAGCCCCTGTGCGGCAAGATCTTCCAGAAGGTCAATGCCCGCATCCTGATGCTGGTTGTTGACATCGTCTTCATTGCCGGCTACCTGTGGTCCTCTACCTTCACCCACCTCTGGCAGTGGAACTTCTTCGGCGTTATCTACGGTGTCACCGCCGGCTTCTTCATGTATCTGGCCAACCCCATCATGGTCAACCGCTGGTTCGTCAAGAGCAAGGGCATGGCTCTGGCCATGATCAGCCTCATCGCCGGTCTCCTGGGCTTCTTCTGGAACCCCTGGGTCCAGAACTGGATCTCCACCTATGGCTGGCAGGGCGCCCGTCTGCGCAGCGGCCTCATCGTCGGCGCTATCAGCATCGTTTTCACTATCCTCTTCATCCGCAACTCCCCTGAAGACCTGGGCATGAAGGCCTACGGCGCCGATGAGGCCGCCAAGGAAGCCGAGAAGAAGGAGACCGAGGCCGTCGTACTCACCGGTATGACCCGTGCCGAGGCCATCAAGACCCCCATGTTCTACCTCATCGCCGTTGTGGCCTTCATCTCCTGCCTGACTCCTTCTCTTAACCAGCAGCTCTCCGCTTACAGCTCCACCGTTCCCATCGGCGCTGCTGCCGGTGCCATGGCTCTGTCCATTCTGTCCATTGCCGGCGTTATCCGCGGACCTGTTGTGGGCTGGTTCACCGACCATCTGGGTGCTCTGGTCACCAACTGCATCTGCTGCTTCCTGGCCGCTGCAGGCGTGTTCATGATAGTCATGGACGGCGGCGTACATGTGGCAGTGTTCTATGTTGGTGTGGCTCTGTTCTCCCTGGCCTTCGTTCCTCTGACCATCGGCAACCCCCTCATGGTCTCTCAGGTTTTCGGCACCAAGGATTACTCCAACATCTACTCCATCGTAACCACCATCGTTCTGGTCTCCAGCGGCGTTGCTCAGTACCTCTACGCTGCTATGCGCGACGCCACCGGCTCCTACGAGGGCGTCATCATTCTGGTCGGCACCCTGCTGTGCGTCCAGGGCGTCATCACTCCTATCATCATTGCCGTGGACAAGAAGGCAAAGGCCGCCGCTGCAAAGTAAGGTCTTTAGCTCAGCTTGTTACCCAGCCTGAACAGAAGAATATCCGGCCCGGATTACGGGCCATCCCAAGCGGGGGCATGTCTTTCATGCCCCCGTTTATCTGCCTCAAAATAAAGGCGGCCGAGAAGAATCCTCAGCCGCCTTTTAACACTTTTTTACACTTTTTCACTTTGCCTCAGATCTTTTATATAAGTCCGGGCCACAAATTAATCCTTATATGAAAATGTTTATCGTTCCGATAATGGCCCCCAAAAGGCCGCCAAGCCAAACCACGTAGCGGAATTCTTTATTCACTACAGACAGTATAAGCGCCTCCACTGCCTGAGGCTCCATAAGACGAAGCTTATCCGTTATCATCCCGCCCACGTCTATGCTCTCTACCACTTTCCTAACGTATATTGCCATAAAATCCAGATACAGCTTCTGTACTAAGCGACAGAATTTGTCTCTGTCGGGGAAGGCTTCCGCCGCCATGTCCTTTATGGGCCTGTCTCCAAAGTCTACAAGGGCCCTCTCCATAAGCGGCCGCACAGTCTCCTCTCCATATTCCTTGATATACTGCTTTATCCCCTCAGACAGCGTTGGGGCAAGATTAATAAGGGTAGAGGCCCCGGCCTTGGGCAGACGTCCGGAGAGCTCTTGTACCGTTCTCTCTATTACAGGGGCAAAATCAAATTCCTCCAGGGCCCCAAGGACATTTTTGCAAAGGGCCTGCTCTGCAGAAGCCACAGCCTGCCCAGTCTCCGGCGAGGCTTCCAGGCCCTCCATCACATAGCACAGGCTGGTCCGCCTGGAGAAAAGCATCTCCGTAAGGCTTTCAGCCACGGCGGACGAAAACTCCCCGGACTGGAAAAGGATCTCCAGGTCATCGGCGTTGAAAAAACGGGCTTCCACTTCTCTTCCCAGCAGCACAGCCAAATCCTCCAGGCGTCTGGGCACTATTCCCGGTGTAAAAGGCAGACGAATACGCCCCAGGTATTTGGGCTTGTATGGGCGAAAGAGCATCTTTATAGCCAGGTCATTGGTAAAATATCCGATTATTCCCCCTATTACCGGCGGCATTAAGATAGAAATCGGGTCCATCGATCTCAGACCTCCACAAGGTAATCCAGAACCATGCCCAGCTGGGTCTTGGCCGGCGAGGTGGGCAGCTGCATCATATAGCTCATAGCCCGCTCCCTGTATTGGCGCATTATCCAGCGGGTGTACTCCACTCCGCCGGAGACGCTGACTATGGAGTAGAGCTCGGCAAATACCTGCTGTGGCTCCATATTTTTAGCTTTTTCCGCCAGTTCACGAATCTCGGCTCCGTAATGGCTGTCGTTGAAGGTGTAAATGGCCGGCAAGGTGTATATGCCGTTTATGAAATCCATTCCCTGCTTTTTCCCGCTGTCCTCATGGCTGAGGATACAGTCCAGCAGATCGTCTCTCAACTGAAATATCAGGCCCAGGCTGTGTCCAAACTGCTTGGAAGCGCTTATACTTGACTGTCCGCAGCCGGAGGCAATGGCTCCCGCCTCGCAGGCGGCGGAAAACAGAGCAGCCGTCTTGCCGGAAATATTCATGAAATACTGATTCTCGTCGGTATTTACGTTGAACTGGGCGGCATACTGTCCCAGCTCGCCGCTGCACATGTCCCCCATGGCTCTGGACAGACTCTGTCCTATATCCAGCATGTCCATAGTCATCAGTTCCTTAAGGACCCGGCTGAGCAGATAATCCCCGGCATATACCGCCATGTCCTTGCCAAAGGCGGATTGAATGGTATCCCTGCCCCGTCTGCTGGGAGCGTCGTCCACAATATCGTCATGTATCAGGGAGGCCATGTGTATGAGCTCCACAACGGCAGCGGCCTTTACAAGCTTGGGGCGGCAGGCCGGATAGCCCATTCCGAAACGCCCGAATATAAGCACCAGCGCCGGACGCAGATGTTTTCCGTCGGAGGCAAGAATCTCCTGGATTATCTTGGACAAGGGCTGTCTGCCCAGGTTGTCCGATACACATTCCTCTATATCATGATTGACAAGCTCAAGCTCCTCCTTCATTCCAGGAAAACCGTCGAACAATTTCATAGAAACGCCTCCTCGCACTTTATTGCATATATGAACTCGCAGGAACCGAACATGAAGCTTTTTTCCACCTTGGGCTGCATATTTTGCCCTGCAAGCATATCTTTCAACTGTTCAGGGCTGACAAAAGCTTTTGTGCTCTTGCTCAGCCATCTATATTCGCCAAATTTTTTTATTCCTCCGCCCAGCAGAGGCATGAGCAGGGAGAAATACAGATTGTAGAAGGGCCTTACCAAGCTGCATTCCGGCAGGAAAGAATCGACGCAGCAAAAGCCCCCTCCCGCTTTAAGAACTCTGGCCGCTTCTCTCAGGGCCGCAGTGTAGTCTGCGGTATTTCTCAAGCCGAAGGATATTACCGCAGCGTCAAAGCTTTCCCTTTCAAAAGGCATATTGAGGGCATTGCCCCGCACTAATTTTACCCGCCTGTCTCCTGCAAAGCGTCTCTCCGCTAGAGAGAGCATTTCCGGGGAAAAGTCCAGAGCGGTGACGACGATATCCGGCCTGGAGCGCAGCATAAGTTCCGTCATATCCCCGGTGCCGCAGCATATATCCAGCAGTCTTCCACCCTGCGGCAGGGACCTGGACAGCATTTCCGCCGCCCGCTTTTTCCATATCATATGCAGCCCCAGGCTTATTCTCAGATTAGCTCCGTCGTAGCCTTTGGCAATGCTCTGAAACACTTTATAGACGTATTCTTCTTTTTCCATTGCCGCAAGCACCCCCTAAGAAAAAAGCACGGCAATTATATACGCGCTGCCCAGCAGTGCGTTCAGAGAGTTTATGCCTGCCATCGCTCTAAGCCGCGTACCCGGCTCCGGGCTGAGCCTCAACTGCACCGCTGCCGCCGAGGCGGAGGCCAGAAGCCCCAGCAGGTAAATCGCAACCCCATCCGGGCTGAGCATTATCACAGGCAGCAGCGTCCATAAGGTAAAAACAATATGGTACAAATTCAGGCTTCGCTTTTCGCCAAGCATCACTGCAAAGGTATTTCTGCCGGAATTTTTATCTTTTTCTATATCCCAGATATTATTTGTAAGCATGATAAGCCCCACGCCCAGCATTATGGGCAAGGCACGGTAAAGCGCAGCCGCCGTAAAATTTCCGTCCAAGGTGCCGCTGACTCCCAGGGGTATGAGCCCACCCATAACGAAGCCGGAACTAAGCTCTCCCAGAGGCAGATAGGACAGAGGTTTTTTCCCAAAAGAATAGGCCAGCAGCGTGGCGGCGCCGGCTGCGCCCACTGCCAGGGCGGGCCAGCCGGCTTTAAGAATGGCCGGAACACCTGCCGCCGCCGCCGCAAGCAGCAGAGCGACGCCGAGGTACACAGCCTTTTTTGGCTCCGGCCTCTGATAACGCAGCACC
>CALXGF010000022.1 GCA_944387735.1 uncultured Oscillospiraceae bacterium | reverse complement strand
ATATAGTCCTCAATACGCTTATTGCGGAATTTATCACCCTCTGCGTCAAACACCACATGGCGGGAAAAGTGCCTAAATCTAAGGATTTCTACAAGGTTTCTCTTTGTAGCAACACTATTGTCTCCACGTGGCAGGTGCGGGGGAACATGTCCACGGCGTCGGCGGAGCGCAGCTCATAGCCATAGGAATTGAAACGGAGGATGTCCCTGGCAAGAGTGGCCGGGCCGCAGGACACATAGACTATACGCTCCGGGGCCATGGCGGCCACGGCGGATACGGCCTTCTCATCCATGCCCTTCCTGGGCGGGTCCACCACCACTACTTCCGGTCTAAGGCCTCGGCGGGAGAGCTCCAGAGCGGCCTGGCCGGCGTCGCCGCAGATGAACTCCGTATTTTCCACCCCGTTGGCAGCGGCATTGGCGGCGGCGTTTTCCACCGCTTCCGGCACTATCTCCGCGCCTATGACCTTGTCCGCCCGGCGGGCCAGACACAGGCTGATGGTCCCCGCCCCGCAGTACAGGTCGAAGGCCAGACCCACCCGCTCAGGACAGGCATAGTCCAGGGCCAGTGCATACAGACGCTGGGCCTGGGGAGGGTTTATCTGGAAAAAAGCCTGGGGAGAAATGCTGAAGCCCAGGGAACAGAGGGTATCCTCCATGTCTGACCGGCCCCATAGAGTGTAAAAGTCACCGGACAACACCGTGTTACCGCGGGTCTTATTGATGTTAAGCACTATGCCGGTCAGCTCCGGGCATGCCTGCCTCAATGCTTCCACCAGCTCCTGTGTGCAGCCGCCAAAACCCCGTGCCGCCACAATGCAGGCCACTGCGTCCTCAGTGTTCACCGCCCTGCGGCAGAACACATGGCGCACCGTGCCCTTGCCAGTCTCCTCATCATAGGCGGGAATCTTACGCTCATCCATAAAAGCCGCCACTGCGGCGGCGCTGCGCTCAGTAAGCTCGTTTTGTATAAGACAGCGGTCAATGGGTATGAGCTGGTGGCTCCTTTCCCGATAAAAACCAAAACGTACCCCTTTATCCCCAGGGGCAAAGGCAAAGATGCCCTTGTTCCTGTAACGGCATATCTTGTCGCTGCCGACGATGCGCCGGGCTTTCAGGCTTTGCTTGCCTATGCGCTCCAGAGCGTCGTTCACCCGCTGTAGCTTGAAGCGCAGCTCTTCCTCATAGCTCATATGCCAACAGTCGCAGCCCCCGCAGAGACCGAACCAGGGACATTCCGGCTCTCTGCGCTGGGGGGAGGAAAGCAGCAGCTTTTGCCCACGGGCGTAGACCGCAGTATTGCTCACCTTTAAAATTTTAATTTCCCAATGCTCGCCGGGCAGGGCATGCGGGACAAAGACGGCTCTGCCATCTATGTGGCAGACTCCCTGCGCCTGAGAGCCGTAGCCGTCTATGGAGACGGTATATATATCATTTTTCTTTAAATTACTCATGTTTAAAAGAATAACATATTTTGCCACATTATTCAATCAATGACAAACATAATATAGGAATTTAAACAGATAATATCCATGCAAATATTTAAGGAGGATGAAAATGAAAAAGTCTATTGCAATTATTGCCGCTGCGCTTTTGATACTGAGCCTCGCAGGCTGCGCCAACGGGGAAATGGACGACAATATCGTCACCAGCCCGGTTCCTACTGCCATGCCTTCCGCCAGCCCCTACGTGAGTCCGGACATGAGCGACGGCGAGGTAAAGGATGACGACGGCATTATCGAGGACAGAGATACCGGCGACCGTGACGACGACAAGGACGGCGGTATAGGCATCGTGGTATCGCCATCTCCCACCATTAAGTCCGATGGCGAAATGACCGGCAGCAGCGCCGACTCCAAAAACAAATAAAGTCCAGGGCCGGGTAACTCCGGCCCATATTATTTACATAATCTTATTTACGTAATATTATTAACATAATAATAAAAAGTTTTTGTTGCACAGGGGAAGGGAAAGTTGTATGATAACTTTCAAATCATAAAGACAAAGGAGAGACCCGCAATGACTTATATTCCCAGCCCCGAACAGGCAAAAGAACTTATACTGCGCTATAACAAGGAACCCTTTCACATACAGCATGCGGAAACCGTATCCAAGGTCATGGGGGAGCTGGCCAAGAAGTTCGACCCTGATAAGGTGGACTTCTGGCGCAGCGTGGGCATGCTCCACGACATAGATTTTGAACTCTATCCGGAACAGCACTGCGTCAAGGCCAACGAGATGCTTCATGAGCTTGGGGTGGACGAGGAAGTCATCCACGCCGTGGTCAGCCACGGTTACGGCATTTGCTCCGATGTGGCGCCGGAGAAGTACATGGAGAAGGTGCTTTTTGCCGTGGACGAGCTTACCGGGCTCATAGGGGCTGCCGCCCTGATGCGCCCCACAGGCATTTCGGATATGGAGCCGAAATCTGTTATAAAGAAATTCAAGGATAAAAAGTTTGCCGCCGGCTGCTCCAGAGACGTAATTCGCCAGGGGGCAGAGATGATGGGCGTGGAGCTCAGCGAGCTGGTGAGCATGACCCTGGAGGCCATGAAGGCCTGATGCTCAGGGCCTATTTTGCCAGGGCGCAAGGCCTTTCTCAGACGGATAGCCTGGACAAGCTGTCTTCCTATAGGCGTGAACGCCTGAGCCGCATTAGCAGGGAGCGGCAGCGTGAGCTCAGTCTCAGCGCAGAGCTGCTGCTTATTGAGGCCCTTAATACTCTGGGGCCGGTAGGTCTGCCTTTGGACATCCATACTCAGGCCGGTGGAAAGCCCATATTGGGACAAGGTCCCTGCTTCAGCCTGTCCCACTCTGGAGAACTGGTGTTTTGCGCCTTGTCGGATGAGCCGGTGGGCGCCGATGTGCAGAAGCTGCCGGAGGGAGAGCCGGAACCCCGGCTGCTGGAACGCTGCCTGTCCGAAAGCGAGAGGCAGATGTATCTCAAAAGCGGCAACAGGCTTGCCTTGTTCACCATTCTCTGGAGCCTTAAAGAGAGCTATGCCAAGATGGACGGGGCGGGACTGGGGCCGCTGCATCCGGCTCAAATAGCTATAGAGCTGTTTCAGCCAGGCAGAGCGGCGGTGACCGGCAGCGGCGCAAAGCTCTGGTACTGCGTCAGAGGCGACTATGTCTTTTCCATATGCTCTGAAAAATATGAGAAGCCGCAGAGAATTTCAGAGTTAAATTACCGGATAAAATAAGATAAAGCTTTAAACAATTTAAGTAGTTTGTTAGCATCAAACAGGGGCCGCAGCCTTGCGGCCCCTGTTTGAATTGTCCGCAAAAGCACAAGCTATAGTCCATAAATGACAAAAAAACCAACAAAAATACGCAAGCTCTTGTGGCGAGTTCATATGCAATTCACTAATGTTTAGAATTTTTTAACATTTTCTCTTGCCTTTTTTCGCTTGTGTGGTATCATGTCAAATATCTCATTATCAATTTACATCACAAAATGGAGAAAGTTTTAAAATCTACTGTTTTGCCCGGCTGCAGCGAGACAAAGCGGGCGGCAAAAAACTTTTTAAGAGGCGATTCTATATGGGAATGGAAACACTTAAGTATAGGGCGCAGGCTTGTTACGACGAGGTAGTTGATATACGCAGGCGCATACACCGGCATCCGGAGATCGGACGCAGCGAGTTTGTTACCTCTGCCCTGATAAGAGAAAAGCTTGCTGAGTATGGGGTTGACAAGATAGAATCACCGGTGCCCACGGCTGTGGTGGCTTTGATAAACGGGAAAAAGGGCCCCGGGCGTTGCGTCGCTCTCAGAGCGGATATTGACGCTCTCCCCGTTCAGGAGGAGACCGGGCTGCCCTTTGCCAGTGAAGTCCCAAATATGATGCACGCCTGCGGCCACGATATGCATGCTTCCATGCTGCTGGGGGCTGCAAAGCTTTTGTGCGGCATGAGAGATGAGTTTTGCGGCACGGTAAAGCTCATATTCCAGCACAGTGAAGACACCCTCCCCGGCGGAGCAAAAGAGCTGGTGGAGAAGGGCGTTATGGAAAATCCCCACGTGGATGCGGCCTATGCCATCCATGTGCTGCCCGACGACAACGAGGTTGGAAAGATAGGCATACGCAAGGGTCCAATGACCACCTCTGTTGACCTCTATGACATTACCGTCAACGGAGTTGGAGGGCACGGCTCCGAGCCTCAAAAGACCACAGATCCTATTCTGGCCGCCTGCCAGATGGTGGTTGCCATGCAGCAGATAGTCGCCCGCAGGGTGGACCCTATGGAGACCGCCGTGATGTCCATAGGCAATATCAATGCCGGAGCGGCGCCAAATGTTATTCCCAGCCAGTGCAAGTTCGGCGGTGTCTCCAGAGCCTACAACGAGGACGTAAGGGAGACCATACGCCGGCAGATGTTTGCCATAGCCAAGGGTATGGAGAGCATCTCCGGCTGTGAGTTTGACGTGTACCACTACTATGGCTACCCCGCCGCCTACAATGACGCCGATCTGGTGGACTGCGCCAGGGAGGCTCTGGAGCGGGAGCTTGGTCCTGATAGGATCATCGAGCTGGACAAGCCAATGGGCTTCAGCGAAGACTTCGCCTATTTCCGCCAGATGGCGGGCGTGCCCAGCGCATACTTTATGCTCTTTGCCGGGCATGTGGGGGAGGAGACATACTCGCTTCACAACCCCAAATGCTGTGTGAAGGAAGAAGCTATGCCTTACGGCATACGCGCCCTTGTCAGTATGGCCGTTCACTATCTCAACCGCTGAGAGCGGTATTTAAGGTATTCTAACGGTGCGGCCGTAAGCTGCGCCGTCTGAATAAAGCAATTTATAGGAGGAAGAAAGAATGTACAACTTTGTGCTTGCCTTCATCATTTGTGCAGTTGCTTTCGTTATCGGCGAAGTAGTCAGCACCGTGACCAAGGCGTGGATCCCCTCCGTCTTTGTGACCGCCATCATCATGCTGGTGGGTTACTGGACGGTCATCCCCAAGACCGTAGTCTCCGACAGCTTGCTGATACCCTTCGGCAGCCAGATCGGTATCTACCTGCTGATAACCCATATGGGTACTGTTATCAGCCTCAAGCAGCTTAAGGAGCAGTGGAAAACCATTGTGATCTGCCTTGTGGGCCTGGCAGGCATGTGCGCTCTGTCCATGCTCATTGGCCCCGCCCTTATGGACCGTACTCTGGTCATCG
>CALXGF010000021.1 GCA_944387735.1 uncultured Oscillospiraceae bacterium | reverse complement strand
GCAGGCAAGCACTACGACGACTCCGGCAAGAGCTACCGGCTGCTCAACGGCACCGGCGGCCAGCTTCTGAACTATGTGCTGTCCTACAAGGGAGAGGTGAAGAACCCCAATTCCTCCGCCGGTTCCGTCATCCTGGAGACTCTGGACTCTGAGGCAGTATACCAGGGCTTCACCGGCAGCATAGGCGTGAAGGTGGGCACCGCCAAGGCCGCAGGCACCTATACCGACACCCTGACCTTCAGCTTCAAGATAATAGACACCCAGTGAGGTCAACAAACTCAGCGCCCGGAAATCCGGGCGCTGAAACCTTTATGAGCACTAATTTAGAAGGAGGGACAGATGAAGGGGATACGAAAATATCTGGCGGGGCTGCTGTGCGCCGCCTGCCTGTTGGCGGCCTTCCCCAGCGGGGCCTATGCAGCGAGCAATAACGGAGAACCGGCGGGCTTTGTGAGCCAGGTGAACTCCGTGTTCATGGTCCCACAGCTTGGCGGCACTATGCCCACAACGGCGGTGAACTATGTCCCCAATACCATAGTCACGGCAGAGTGGAGCCCCTCAGGCCCCATAGAGGTGGACAAGGAATATAACTTCAAGCTGCGTCTGGTCCTGGGTGACGGCACCGGCTATCCCATGTATGTGTATGCCAGAGAGGGCACGGTGGATATAGCCCTGCAGTTCCCATCGGGACGCACCAGGAGCCTGGTGTCCCAGACCTTTGCAGAGAACCCCGGTATAGCCTGGCAGATAGATTACAACTATGTGAGCCATGTGGGACTCTGGGTATGGGGCACCATAAACTATGAGAACAATATACCCTTTACCCCTTACCACTCCATAAATTACAATGCCGACGGCGGCAGGATAGTCGGCAGCGGCTACCCCACCTATGCAGAGGACGGAGGCAATGTGCCCATGTACAGCCTGCCCCAGGCGGAAAAGGAGGGCTATGTTTTCGGCGGCTGGGAGGTGGATAGCGGAGGCGGCTTACCTCCACTGGGTGGCCTGGAGGGTTATCTGTCGGAGATATATGGCCCGGTGTATTTAAAGGCTATATGGACTGAGGCCCCGAAGAGCTACAGTTTGAGCTTTGACCCTAACGGAGGCAGCGGCAGCATGGGCAGCATGACGGTGACGGAGGGCCAGTCCACAAGGCTGCCCAACAACAGCTTCACCAAGGAGGGCTATTACTTCACCGGCTGGAACACCAGGGCCGACGGCAGGGGAACAAGCTACAGTGACGGGGGCTATGCTACCTTCTACGGCAACACTATCCTGTACGCCCAGTGGCAGAAGTACGCAGACCATGTGGTGAGCTTTTACAAGAATGACGGCAGCGGAGAGAGCCGCAGCCAGACCTTAGCCTACGGCCAGAGCGGAAAGCTGGAGGCCAACAGCTTCACCAGAGAGGGATACAGCTTCACGGGCTGGAACACCAAGGCCGACGGCAGCGGCACAAGCTACAGCGACGGGGCTACGGTCACGCCCGGAGGGGACCTGGAGCTTTACGCCCAGTGGAAGGCGGAGAGCTATACCCTGAGCTTCGACCCCAGCGGCGGCAGCGGAGAGATGGCGGCGGAGACCGTGACATACGGCGTGGCCACCCGGCTCCCGGAAAACGCTTTTACCAGGGAGCAGTATAGCTTCACCGGCTGGAATACCAAAGCTGATGGCAGCGGTACAAGCTATGGGGACAGGGAGACGGTGAGTTTCACGGAGGACACGGTGCTCTATGCCCAGTGGGAGCTGGTGCCCAGCTATGTGGTGCTGATACCCGACGGGGACGACATTGCCATAGACCCGGTGACCAGAATAGGCACGGCACAGATAGGTATAGAGGCGGGCTCAGTAATACCTGAGGACAGACGCCTGAGGCTCAGCGTAAATGCCGGAAAGCACTATGATAGCGGCTACAGGATGAGGGCCGAGGCCGGGGACTGTACCGGATATGCTCTCAGCTACAAGGGAAGTGAAGTAGACCCCGGCGGCAGCGGAAAGACGGCGGTGCTGGAGGAAGCCAGTTCCGATGAGGTGTACCGGGGCTTCCTCCGGGAAGTAAAGGCTACAGCAGACCCGGCGAGGGTGGCAGGGAGATATACCGACCTGCTTACCTTTTCCTTTGCCATAGTCTGAGGTGAGAGGATGAAGGACAGCAATCGCCGGGCTTTGCAGGTAATTTTCATCCTGCTGGTGATAGCCATCATCGTCACGATGTTCAGGTAGAATTAAAATGAGAACTCAGAATAAGGCAGGGGTTCTCTTGCTGACAGAAGGAGAAAAGGGCACTCAATCGAGCGCCCTTTTTCATTGTTTGCTTATTTGCCGAATAGGTCACTATGGGTTCCGGTTCGGGATAAGGTCAATATAAGCAGGTCATTTTCGATACGGTAAATAAGCAGCCAATCCGGCTGGATATGGCATTCACGATGTCCGCTCCAGTTTCCCGTCAGAAAATGGTCTTTATTTTTCTCTGGAAGCGGTTCGCCACTGGCCAGCTTGCGGATAATGTCATCAAGAAGGCTAATATCCAGCTGACGTTTTATAGCCACTTTGTAGTCCTTTTTAAACTGGTTAGTCCAGACGATATCCAAATGTCTGCTCATTCTTTCAATGCCCTCAAGGCTTCCTCTACATCGGAGTAACGCTTTACTGTCGGATCACGGGCGATCCGCTCTGCTTCCAGCATTGCAGAAATCGTCTCCTTGTTCGGCTGTTCTATGCGGACATCAAAGGGAAATCCACCGGCGCGGAGAGACTGACGAAGAAAGACATTGATGGCAGTCGTAAGATTTATGCCCAACTCACCATACAGAGCTTCGCACTGCTTTTTAATGTCACTATCCATGCGAACGCTGAAGTTGGTAGTAGTAGCCATAATCATCAACTCCTTTCATAGCTATTGCGTACATATTATATGCTAAATGCAACGCAAAATCAATGCAATATGCGGCAAATAACAATAGGTTTTTCAAAAAATTCAGAATTTAAGGAGGGAAGGCCAATGAGCCATGAATACTTCTACGGCATAGAGTCGGAGAGCTTTTCGTTTTACCGTGTGCCCCGGCTGCTGGTGACGGGGGAACAGTACAGGCAGGTGTCCGCAGAGGCAAAGCTGCTCTACGGCCTGCTCCTGGACAGAATGGGCCTGTCTGCCAGAAACGGCTGGTACGACG
>CALXGF010000020.1 GCA_944387735.1 uncultured Oscillospiraceae bacterium | reverse complement strand
AGCCAATGCGGAAGGTGAAAAGCTGGGGCTGTCCCAAGAGGAACTGGCCTTCTATGATGCTTTGACCAAGCCCCAGGCCATCAAGGATTTTTACCAGCACGACGAGCTGATTGCCATTACAAAAGAGTTGACCGACACGCTGCGGAAGAATTGCACCATTGACTGGCAAAAGAAAGAGAGCGCCCGTGCCGGTATGCGCCGCCTGGTAAAGCGGCTGCTGAAAAAGCACAAGTACCCTCCTGAGGGCATGGATGACGCCGTACAGACAGTCATGGCCCAATGCGAGATGTGGACAACATACAACGGAGAATGCGCATGAAAACAATGGAGGCTGCCGAGGAGGAGCCTCCATTGCCGTCAAATTTCATTGAGCCCGGAGTCTGCAAAGCAACCTGCGCAAAATTTTTGACGCCACCGGACTCCGGCACAGGATATGCTGACAGTGAGATTGGAAATGAACAGCCTATGTATATATGGCGGTTCAATAAAATAGCATATTTTATGAACAAATATTGCTGTTTTTATGAATATTAGCACTCTCCTGTTGACAGTGCTAATTTATAGTGCTATAACATAATTGCTTCCGGAGGGAGGCCAAAAGAGCTTCCACCGAAAAGCAAACGACAAGTGCGAAGCGCATTGAATGGAGGAATGACTTATGTTGCCCAGCATTTTTGGTGAGAATTTGTTTGATGATTGGTTTGACGAAAGTTTTGGTATGCTTCCTGAGTGGGGTAGCCGCAATCCTCTGTATGGCAAGCACGCTAAGAATCTGATGAAGACCGACGTGCGGGAAACCGAGGACAGCTACGAGCTGGACATTGACCTGCCCGGATTTAAGAAGGACGAGATCAATGTTGACCTGCAGGACGGTTACTTGACTATCTCCGCTGCCAAGGGCCTGGATAAGGACGAGAAGGACAAGAAAGGCAAATACATCCGTCAGGAGCGTTACGCCGGCGCTTGCAGCCGTAGCTTCTATGTGGGCGATGTGCAGCCGGAGGATGTTTCCGCCAGCTACGAGGACGGCATCTTGAAGCTGTCTATGCCGAAGCAGGCCAAGAAGGAACTGCCTAAGAGCACCAGCATCGCAATCGGCTAAGCGTTACAGAAGTGGGCCTTCCCTTCAGCGAGGGCGCACGGAAAATAAAAATTGCCGCCATAACCCGGAATCGGCAGGCTCTTAAATGAGCCTGCCGATTTTTTTGATTGGTCTCGGCAAATTGCCGCCCTCGACCAGTCCAGAGTAAGAAGCACGCCAGGCGAACACATTGAAATTCTCAACTACATAAAAGTTAGAGACCTGGAGAAAGCCAATGAAACGCTCGTAAAACACCTCAGAAGCGTTGAGGCCAGCGTACTCAGCTCTTACAGAAATGTTTACTATGAACGGCGACGAGCATGCTGGGGACAATTCGGAGTACCAATATAAAAGGGCGAACGGCACATAGAGGAAAACCGGCTGAAAGGGCGGCTGAAATTCTACAAGTAAAATTCGGCTTTGCAAAGCATCCCGTTTATCGGAGGATACAACAGACTGTCTGATAAACGGGATGCTTTTATGCGCAGATACCCAGGCGCCATTTGTATGACGAGATATAAAAAAGGAGAGTCCGCCGGATAAAATAGCTGCAAAAAGCAGAGCTACCAAAGCCAGAAAAAGCTGCCCCGGGTTTATCTTAAAATAAACTGAGGGCAGCTTATCTATCTATTGACCCCCAAAGGCCGGGGCGGACGGCTCAGTGTTCGCCGCACTCATGGGCATGCTCATGCTCGTGGCAGACGGAGCCGGTGGACTCCAGCTCCCCGCGGAGATAGGCTTCCACGACGCTGCGGGCCTCGCCCTGGGCCCCCAGGATGACCTCCACCTTACGCTCGTTGAATATGTCCACGGCTCCGCCGCCCATGCCGCCGGAAATCATCACATCCACGCCCATGTCCGCCAGGAAGTTGGGCAGGAAACCAGGCTTGTGGCCGGGGTTGGGGACGGAAGTCTCGGTTTTTATGAGGCCGTTTTCCGTCTCGTAAATCATGAAGTTCTCGCAGTGGCCGAAGTGGGGCCAGATCTGAGTTCCGTTACAGGAAACCGCTATTTTCATAATAATTTCTCCTTATACAAATTATTTAAATCTCATTTCAGCAATACAGGCCCGGCAGCTCCAGCAGGGCCATGGTCCGGTTGTAGAGCTCTCTCAGGGCTTCGCTCAGGGGGCAGTCAATGTCCGCCACGCTGAGGCCCCGGTTTATGGCCAGGGAGGCGCTCTTGTCATAGGGCAGCAGGCCCAGGAAGGCTATGTCCCGCTCAAGACAGAAGGTCCGTATCTTCTCCGTGTTCTCGGGGCTCATGTCCCAGCGGTTGACGCACACCGCCAGCTTCACCTGAAAGCTCTCCGCCGTCTTTACCAGACGCTGCAAGTCGCTTATGCCGGAGGGGCTGGGCTCGGCCACCACCAGTACCAGGTCCATGCCTCCCACTGAGGCTATCACCGGACAGCCTATGCCGGGGGAGCCGTCGATTATGGCCAGGGGGCAGTCCGGGGCATTTTTCAGCAGATCCAGCTTCACCTTGGTCACCAGCTTGCCGGAGTTGCCCCGGCCCATTTTCAGCATGGCGGTGGAGAACACCCGCTCTCCCCGGTACAGCTCCTGCCTGCCCGCCAGGTCCGGCAGCAGGGAAACTGCCCCGGCGGGGCATACATGGGCGCAGACCCCGCAGCCCTCGCAGGAGTACTCGTTTATGCGGGCCTTGCCTCCGGCCAGAGACAGGGCGCCGAAGCGGCAGTGCTCCAGACACTTTCCGCAGCCAAGGCATTTGTCCCTATCCACCTGGGCCTTGTCCCCGCCCATAAAGTCCGTCACCTGGGGCCTGGGCAGCTCACCGGAGACCAGGTGGAGGTTTGGGGCGTCCACGTCGCAGTCGGCGGCGGCCCTGGCCCCGGAAAAACTGAGAAAGGCGGCGGCCACGGTGGTTTTGCCGGTCCCACCCTTGCCGCTGAGTATCAGCAGTTTTTTCATGCCCCGCCTCCTATCTTTTCCAGCAGGCGGATAAAGAGCTCCCGGTATCGGGGCAGCTTTTCCGCCGCTATCTCTCCGGCGGCTATACACTCCGCCGCCTCCCGGTCAAAGGGGATGCGCTCCAGAACAGGTAGCCCCGCATCCCGGCAGAAGCTCTCCAGGGGCTCGTAAGGGGCGTCCTGCTTGTTTATGAGCACCCCGCACTTTTTCCCCAGCAGACCGGCCAGCTCACAGACCATTTTGAAATTGTGCAGGCCAAAGGCCGTGGGCTCGGCCACCAGCAGGCAGTAGTCCGCTTCCATGGCGCTCTCCATAACGGAGCAGGCGCTGCCGGGGGGACAGTCCAGAATACTCAGACCCTGGGCCCGGCTCACCGCCTCCCTTATGATGGGGGCGCCGGAAGCCTCTCCGGGATTGAGTATGCCGGTAATGACGGTCACATCTCCGTGGCGGCCCTGCTCCAGAACGCCCACAGCCCTGGGCTTTTCAATGACGGCCCCAGCCGGGCACACCAGAGCGCAGCCTCCGCAGCTGTGGCAGACCTCGGGAAAGACCATGGGCCGGCCCTTTACGTACACCAGGGCGTGAAAGCGGCAGAAGTCCACGCATTTTTTGCAGCCGGTGCAGAGCGAGGCGTCAAAATCCGGCAGCAGGGCGGAGACTGTGAGAGTTTCCAATCCCTCCGGTTTGAGAAATAGGCGGCCGTTGGGCTCTTCCACGTCGCAGTCTATATAGCGGCACTTCCCGGCTGCGGCTGCCAGATTCACAGCCGCAAAGGTTTTGCCCGCCCCGCCCTTGCCGCTTAAACAGGCGATCTTCATCTTGTGCCCTGGAAGCCGCCGTGAAAGTGGCTGAGCGCTTCCAGCTTCCCCTCCCTATAGGCGGTCAGGTCATCGGCTGCGGCCTTGTTTGCGCTCTTGTATATCTCTATGCCGGCGGCCTTAAGGACCTGTGCCGAATTCTCCCCGCAGCGGGGAGTGATAAGGGCGCCCACGCCCCTGTCCACCAGAAACTGGGCCGCCTGTATCCCCGCCCCGCCCTGAGCCTGGGCGGCGGAATTTTCCTCTATATTCTCTTTCCCCTCGCTGCAAAACAGAAAGTAGGGGGCCCTTGCCAGCACCGGGCAGACGCTGAGCCTGTCCTCGTCAAGGGGTAGGGCTATCTTCATTTGCATTACCTCCCTGTTGAAGATCTTCCACATTTTTCAAATTTCCGCCCTGCCGCCGGTGGCAATTCCTCCGGCAACAGCGCTGTTCCGTGCCGTCGCAGAGACTGAAATCCCCGCCGGCTATGCGCAGGGGCAGGCCCTCGACCAGGGCCTGGGCCAGCTTCTTACGACCGGAGCTGTATATCTGCTGCACGGTGGTGCGGGCTATGCGCATATAGTCCCCGCACTCCTCCTGGGACAGTCCCTCCAGATCGATGAGCCTTATGGCCTCGTACTCGTCCACGTTAAGTATGACCGGCTGGCGTGCTGCGCCGGGGCTTAAAGGCAGAAAACCCTCATTTTCCGGCAGACGGCAAACCCGCCGGCACTTTCTCGGTCTTGGCAAGATATCACCTCCTGCAAGCCGTCGAGGCGGCCGGGCCCCGCTACGGCAGTTTACGGCATATGTCATTTACATTTTTAGGATAGCAGAATAAATGGCATATGTCAATAACTATTTTTGACATATGCCGTAAACCTTTGGAAAACAAAAGCTCCCGCCCTGATGGGCGGGAGGAAAGACGACAACATAAATGGGAAACAGCAGGACCGGAGTTTATGCAGACTCAGAATTCTATGCCCTTTCGGGCCTGGATGCCCCGGTCATAGGGGTGCCGGAGCTTCTTCATCTCCGTCACATAGTCCGCCAGCTCCAGCAGGGCGGGGGAGGGATCCCGGCCGGTGAGGACCACTTCCAGCTCAGAGGGCCTGCTGCGAAGAAAGTCTGTCAGGGCCGTCTCCGAGACAAGACCAAGCTGACAGGCGGGGAGAACTTCATCCAGCACCAGCAGGCCGAAGCCCTCTTCACGGCAGCGGCCCAGGGAACAGGACAGGAGGCGGGAGTATTCCGCCCCGGCCTGCCGCCGTTCCGCCTCCGTCATCTGAAAGACGAACTTCCGGATATCGGGGCAGCAGGCGGTCTCTATGCCAAGCTTCTCCAGCATGGATATCTCGGAGGAACTGCCGTCCTTGAGAAACTGTACGAAGAGCGCCTTTATACCGGCTCCGGAGGCTCGCAGGGCCAGGCCAAGAGCGGCGCTGGTCTTGCCCTTGCCGTCGCCGCAGTATATGTGTACAAGTCCGGACATCGCTATACCTCCCCGGTGGCAAGGGCCTCAGCCCATGATGCCGAGGTCCCGCAGCAGCACGGTGCAGCCTATGGCTATGAGCACTATTCCTCCGGCCAGCTCCGCCTTGGACTTGTACTTTGCACCGAACACATTGCCTATCTTCACTCCGGCGCAGGAGAGCAGGAAGGTGGTGAGGCCGATAAGGGCCACGGCTGGGAATATGGACACCTCCTGGAAGGCGAAGGCCACGCCCACAGCCAAAGCGTCAATGCTGTCGGCTATGGCCAGGGGGAACATCACCCTGGGGCTGAAGCTGGCGTCTACGGGACAGCTGGCCTCTCTGGATTCCCGTATCATGTTAATGCCGATAATGAGCAGCAGGCCGAAGGAAATCCAGTGGTCTATTCCGGATATAAGGGAATAGAAGCTGCTGCCCAAAAAATAGCCTATCAGTGGCATTATAGCCTGGGAGCCGCCGAACCAGAGGCCGGTTACCACCATATGTTTCAGCTTCAGCTGCCGCACCGACAGACCCTTGCAGATGGCTATGGCAAAGGCGTCCATGGAAAGACCCACGGCTATGAGAAAAAGTTCGATAAAGCTCACTTGATTTGTCCTCCCTTGTTTTCCTGCGGCAGGGGCAAAAAAGGCGAGACCTATCCGCTGCCGCAGATAAGTCTCGTCGTTTAAGATAAAGCCAGGAACTTGTCCAGTGTGTTGACCTCATCGCACCGGGGCGCCGACTACTCCCTTATTGGGGAGCATTATAGCACGGTGCAGGGCGTATTTCAACAGAAATATGTATTTTTCCCAGGGAATTTACAGCAGACTGTAGCCCAGGAGCAGGGCGGC
Organism: uncultured Oscillospiraceae bacterium; assembly: GCA_944387735.1. GTDB lineage: Bacteria > Bacillota > Clostridia > Oscillospirales > Oscillospiraceae > Limivicinus. The sequence continues at coordinate 6,840 of CALXGF010000020.1, read as the reverse complement.
GAGGAGGGCGAAGTTTACCAGGGAAAAGAGCCCCAGGTATTTACCGCTGTCGGATTGCTCCGAGTGGGAGTAGAGCTTCAGGCTTATGAGGCTGGCCAGACTGGCGATGGGGGTGCCCAGGCCGCCGATGTTCACCCCCAGCAGCAGCTCCCGTCCGTTTTCCGTAAAGCCGGAGAGGAGCAGAGCGGCGGGCACGTTGCTGATTACCTGGCTCACCATGGCCCCGGCCAGCAGCTCCCGGCCCAGCAGAAGGCGGCTGAGGAGGGCCTCCACCGCCGGCACTCTGGCCAGATTTCCTGCAAAGACGAAGAAGCACACAAAGGTCAAAAGCAGCATGAAATCCGCCTCTTTCAGCCGCCGGCGGTCAAAGATGAGAAGCACCAGGATGAGCAGCGGCAGCATCACATACCAGCCGATGAGCCGCAGCACCACCGCCAGGCACAGAGCAAAGAGCAGCAGGTAGAGGATGAGGCTCTTTTTGTCCAGCTCAGGCTCCTCACCCAGGAAGACCTCCACACGGGAGCGGCTCAGACGCAGGCTCAGCAGCAGTACCACGGCCAGGGATATGAGCCACAGGGGGCCGGTGGTGGAGAAAAAGTCGCCGATGCTCAGATGATAGCGGGAAGATAGATACAGGTTCTGGGGATTGCCCACCGGGGTGAGCACGCTGCCCAGGTTGGCGGCTACAGTCTGCAGCACCACCACCCAGATGAGCTCCTTTTCCTGATGGGCCATGCCCAGCACCACCACCGCAAAGGGTACGAAGGTGAGCAGGGCCACATCGTTGGTGATGAGCATGGCGCTGAAAAAGCTCAGCAGCACCAGTGTGATGCCCATGGAGCGCACGGAACCGGCACGGGCGCAGAGCTTGTGGGCCAGCAGAGTGAACACCCCGGCCTGGCGCAGCCCGGCCACCACCACCATCAGGGCGTATAAAAGGGCCAGAGTGCGCAGGTCCAGATAGCCCAGGTACTCCCCGTCCGGAGGTACGAAAAAGCAGCTTATGATAGCGGCCGCAAAGGAGATGCACAGCGTCAGCTCCCAACGAAGAAAGTCCTTTACTTTACTAATAGCAGTTCCTCCTTACCGTTCAGCACGGCCCGGACCAGTTTGTCTCCATGGTAGCAGAGCTTAAGAGAGAAAAAGTCCGCCCCCTGGTCCAGAAGCCGGAGGAAAATTTTGTCTCCCTCCCAAATGGGGAGAGAGGGGATGCGGGCTTTTTCCACCCATTCCAGCTCCCCCTCGTCGCAGTCTCTGAGAGAGCCGGCAAAGCCGTCGGCGGTAAAGAGGTGCATATACTCCGTGCCCCACTCATCGCTGACGAAAGTGACTATACCCCGAAAACTCCAGGAGCTGAGGCTCAGTCCCGTCTCCTCCCGGACCTCCCGGAGCATACAGTCCTCCGGGCTCTCCCCGGCTTCAAACTTGCCGCCTATGCCTATCCACTTATCCCTGTTCTCGTCTGCCGCCTTTTTGGTGCGGTGGAGCATCAGGTAGCGGCCCTCCTTCTCTATGTAGCAGAGGGATGTGTTTTTCATCTGTACCACCTCTGAAAATCTTAAATCCGACTAATTGTACATAGGAAGGCGGGGAATGTCAAATGAAAAATGGTGTCGGAGAAAAAACTCTGTAAGCTGAGAGCAAAGCGCCCAGATAACAGGTGACTTTGCCGGGGATTTGTGCTATTCTAAAATTTAACGGCGGCGGGTAAGGGCCCGACGCCCGGGGATAAAAAGGGAGGCTTCGACAATGAAGCAAAAGAAAGAAAACAAGGGTCTGAACATCAGCGCCCGCTCCTTTATAACCGCTCTGCTCATACTCTTTGCCCTGATGCTGCTGACTTACATACTGACTCTGGCGCTCCCCGGCGGGGAGTATCAGCGCATAGCCGACAGCGCCGGGAACATGGTGATAGACACTCAGGCGGGCTACACTCCCGTGGAGGGGGGCTTGCCCTTTTACAAGTGGCTGCTGTCGCCGCTGCTCATTCTGGGCCAGGAGGGCAGCGGCACCATCATCGCCGTCATCGTTTTCCTGCTGGTGATAGGCGGAATCTTCAACAGCCTGGACCGCTGCGGGCTGATGCTCTACATGCTTAAGCGGGTGGTGGGCCGCTTCGGGCAGGCCCGCTACAGGCTTATGGCTGTGGTGGTTCTGTTCTTCATGGCCATGGGCTCCTTTATCGGTTCCTTTGAGGAGGTCATACCCCTGGTGCCCATAGTGGTGTCCCTGGCGGTGGGCCTGGGCTGGGACGCCCTCACCGGCGTGGGCATGAGCATCCTGGCCGCAGGCTGCGGCTTTTCCGCCGGCGTGTGCAACCCCTTCACCGTGGGCATCGCCCAGGAGCTGGCGGGCCTGCCCATGTTCTCCGGCATCTGGCTCAGAGCCCTCAGCTTTTTTGTGGTCTATGCTCTGCTGCTGCTCTTCCTGCGCAGCCACGCCAGGAAGGTGGAGCGGCCCCTGACCGGGGACATGGCCGGGGAGGATTTTCGGCCCAGCCCCGCCATGGACAGGGCCCTGGCCCTCTTCGGCGGTATACTGGGCCTGGGTATAGTGCTGGTGCTCTCCTCCAGCTTTATAACCGCCCTGCAGGACTACACCATGATAATCGTGGCGGCCATGTTTCTGGCGGCGGGCCTCATTTCCACCCTGGCCGCCGGGATGAGCCCGAAGAAGCTGGGCTCCAGCTTCATAAACGGCCTTGTGAGCGTACTGCCCGCCGTGCTGATGATACTCATGGCCAGCTCCATAAAATACACTCTCACCGAAGGTAAGATACTGGACACCATATTGTACTATGCCGTGGCCGCCGCCGGGACCCTCCCCCGCTGGGTGGTGATACTGTTTTTATACCTGGTGGTTCTGGTGATGAACTTCTTCATCCCCTCCGGCTCCGCCAAGGCTTTTCTGCTGCTGCCCCTTATATTGCCGGTGGCCCAGATCTTCAATCTGTCATCCCAGCTTTGCGTGGTGGCCTATGCCTTTGGCGACGGCTTTTCCAATGTGCTCTATCCAACGAACCCGGTGCTGCTCATATCCCTGGGCCTTGCCGGGGTGAGCTACGGCAGCTGGTTCAAATGGACCTGGAAATTCCAGGCGGCGATACTCATATGCACCAGCCTGCTGCTGCTCTTTGGCCTGGCCGTGGGCTATGCCTGATAAGGAAGTTATACACCTGCAAAGGAGGCGGATATCGTGCGGATATTGGTTGTAGAAGATGAAAAAGACCTGAACCGTATAATCACAAAGACCCTCGCAAAAAGCGGCTATACCGTGGACAGCTGCCTGGACGGAAACGAGGTGGAGCACTATCTGGCCGGGGCTGAGTACGACGCCATACTCATGGACGTTATGCTCCCCGGCAAGGACGGCTTTACCCTTGTCGGTCAGATGAGAGACAGGGGAGTTGACACCCCGGTCCTCTTCCTTACCGCCCGTGACAGCGTGGCGGACCGGGTGACCGGGCTGGACCTGGGCGGGGACGACTATCTGGTAAAGCCCTTTGACTTTGAGGAGCTGCTGGCCCGCATCCGGGCCATGACCCGCAAGCACGCCGGAAACCACAGCAATGTCTTCACCCTGGCGGACCTCACGGTGGACACCCGCCGCCAGAGGGTGGAGCGGGGCGGCCGGGAGATAAAGCTGCTGCCCAAGGAGTTTGCCATACTGGAGCATCTTATAAGAAACAAGGGCGCAGTCATCTCCCGGGAGCAGCTGGAGGACAGGATCTGGAACTACGAATACTCCGGCAGCTCCAATAATGTGGACGTATACATGAGCAAGCTGAGAAAGAAGCTGGACGAGGGTTACGACGTCAAGCTCATCCACACCGTCCGGGGAGCGGGCTGGGTGCTGCGGGAGGACAAGCAATGAAAAAAAGCTCCATCAAGCTGCGCCTTACCCTGTGGTATACCCTGCTGATGCTGCTCATGGCCGCCGTGACCCTGACCTTTGTAATGGTGATAAGCAGCTCCGTGGCAAACCAGACCACCCTGGACAGCCTGGACAGAGCTCTCCGGGAGAACGCCCTCCAGGCAGACATGGAAAATGGGGAATTGGAAATTGGCAGCGGCTTCAGCTTTTATCACAGCGGTATCTATACTGTGATTTACAGCAAGAGCCAGGCCCTTCTGGCGGGGCAGCTGCCCCAGGCCTTCACGTCCCTGAGCCTGCCTTTTGAAAACGGACTGACCCGCCCGGTGGACACGGAGCAGGGCAGCTACTACGTTATGGACCTGTGGCTGCCCTCGGGCTGGGAGGACGGCATCTGGCTCAGGGGGATGACGGAGATATCCCAGGGGACGGAGACCAGGCAGAATCTGCTGATAGCCGCCGGGGTGGCTCTGCCCCTCTTTATCCTTCTGGGGGCTCTGGGGGGCTGGTTCATAGTGCGCCGGGCCCTGCGGCCCCTGGACAGCATCAATGCCACCGCCGCCGCCATCAACGAGGGCCGGGACCTGTCCGCCCGGATAAATTTGGGGAAAGCCCCGGAGGAGTTCAGCCGGCTGGCGGAGAATTTCGACAGGATGCTGGAGCGGCTGGAGCGGGCCTTCGAGGCGGAAAAGCGTTTCACCTCCGACGCCTCCCACGAGCTGCGCACGCCCTTGTCGGTGATACTCAGCGCCTGCGAATACAGCGAGAAGTTTGACGAGACTATGGAGGAGCAGCGGGAAACCATACAGACCGTCTACCGCCAGGGGAAGAAGATGGCGGCGCTGATAAATCAGCTTTTGCAGATGACCCGGCTGGACCAGGGCACGGAGAAACTGAACATGGAGCTGCTGGACCTGTCCGCCCTGGCGGGGGAGCTGTGCCGGGACCAGGGGGACAGGAGCGCCCGTATTATTACTGATATTGCCCCCGGGACAAAGGTCCGGGGGGACAGGCTGCTGCTGGTCCGCCTTATCCAGAACCTGCTGGACAACGCCTATAAGTACGGCAAACCTGAGGGCCGGGTCTGGCTGTCCCTGCGCCGGGACGAGGGCGAAGTGCATCTAAGCGTCCGGGACGAGGGCGAGGGCATAGCGTCGGAGCAGCAGGAGAAGATCTGGCAGCGTTTTTATCAGGCAGACTCCGCCCGCAGCGGGGGACAAGGGGCCGGGCTGGGCCTTTCCATGGTGGAACAGATAGCCCGCATCCATAAGGGTCGGATGAGTTTGGCGAGCAGCCCGGGGGAGGGCAGCGCCTTTACTCTCCACCTGCCTGAGGCGGTGGAGGACTCCGGAGAAAAAAATTAAAAAAATTTTTTGCATTTCATGTTCATTTAATATTTCCCTGTTAAGCTTTGACCATCGAAAGGAAACAAGGAGGAAAGAAAAATGAAAAACAACAAGAAAAGAATAATAAATATATTGGTCGTGACAGTTCTGGCTTGCCTCATCCTGGCCGGCTGCGGCTCCCCCACCAGTGTGAAGGCCGAGCCCATAGGCCTGGAGGCCGCCAAGGCCGTGGCCCTGGAGGACGCCGGACTCAGCGCCTCCGCCGTGAGCTTCTCCACCACCGGCCTTGACCGGCAGGGTGACACCGAGTACTACGCCATAGACTTCACCAGCGGCGACAGCAGCTATGAGTACGATATCGACGCCATCAGCGGCCGGGTCATAGAGTGCCGTATCAGCCAGGGCACGGCCTCCGCCGCTCAGCCCCAGGCTTCCGCTCAGCCCCAGACCACTGCCGCCCCCAGCAACATCCAGACCGGGACCAAGACCAGCCAGACCGGAACCCAGAGCTCCGGTGAGCTCATAGGAGAGCAGGCCGCAAGGGATGCAGCCCTGGAGCACGCCGGACTCAGCGACAGCCAGGTCACCTTCCTGAAGACCAGGCTGGACAGGGAGGACGGACGCCAGGTATACGAGGTGGAGTTCTACACCCAGGATTACAAGGAATACGACTATGAGATAGACGCCCTCACCGGGGATGTGCGCTCCTACGACTACGACGTGGAGACCTACTTCCAGACCTCCGGAAATTCCGGGACCGGAACGGAGCTGACGGCAGAGGAAGCCAAGGCCCTGGCTCTATCCCAGGTTCCGGGAGCTGCCGAGAGCGATATCATCGAGTTCAAGACCGACCGGGACGACGGCCGCATAGAGTACGAGGGGGAGATAGTCTACTCCGGCATGAAGTACGAGTTTGAGATAGACGGCTACAGCGGAGCCATCCGCAGCTGGGAGGTTGAGAAAGCCAGCCGCTGGTGAGAAGATAAGCCGGGCAAATATAAAGAACAATAATCCGGGCGGCCCCATAAGGGCTGCCCGGATTTTAGCTTGTCAAAGAACCCCGGTTTTCTCTTCCTGAAATCCGGGGTTCTTTGACAAGCTGAGACCGCAGCGGCTTTTGCCGCTGCGGTCTGTCATTGGTTTATACCGATTTAGTCCTCGGAGCCGGCGGGAGATATAAGCTCATCCAAAGTGACGCCCAACAGTTTGGCAAAGGTATAGGCCTCGTAGTCGGTGACCAGCCGCTCTCCGGACTCGATCCTGCTGATGATATCCTGCTCCATGGGCACGCCCTCGGTCTGCATTTTGGCGGCAAGAGCGGCCTGGGAGAGCCGCCGCATAAGACGCAGCTGACGCAGCCTCTCCCCGCAGATATTCTTTTGCCCGTTATATCCGTATATTTTCAAAGCACATGCAGCCCTTTATGTTAATAACAAATATTTTATTTGACAATAACATATTATGCGGATATGATTATGTTAATATCCCATAATAGTGGACTGCTTTATGAAAAAATATGTAAGGGGAGTGATTGTTATACCGGACTATGAAAAAATGTATAAGCAGATGGTAAATGCAGCTGAGGACGCAATCAAAATACTTATTGAGGCCCAAAGAAATT
>CALXGF010000019.1 GCA_944387735.1 uncultured Oscillospiraceae bacterium | reverse complement strand
TTGCAGCTGCATACGGGTTTTACTATTACTTTATAATGGAAAAGTAATAGTCGTCTGTGCTGCAAACAAAGTTTCCCCATCATGTGTTATACGGCAGCTGCACAGATGACCTCTGTGCAGCTCTTTTCGTCTCTGATGCAAAATCCAGTAAAACAAGTAAGGAGAAAACGGAAATGAAGAAACTACTTGCCCTGCTGTGTGTTGCAGCAATGATCTTCGCCCTGGCCGCCTGCGGCAGCTCCGAGCCTGCCGCCACTGAGGCCCCTGCTGAAGAGGCCGCCCAGTCCGACGCCGAAGAAGCTCCCGCCGAAGAGGCCCAGAGCTACACCATAGGTATCTGCCAGCTGGTGCAGCACCCCGCTCTTGACCAGGCCACCGAAGGCTTCAAGCAGGCCCTGGTGGATGCTCTGGGTGACAATGTCACCTTCAACGAGCAGAACGCCTCCGGCGACCCTGCCACCTGCTCCGTCATTTGCAGTCAGTTCGTCAGCGATGAGGTGGATCTGATCCTGGCTAACGCCACCGCCTCTATCCAGGCCGCAGCTTCCGCCACCAACGAGATCCCCATCCTGGGTACCTCTATCACCGACTACGGTACCGCTCTCGGTGTTGAAAACTGGACCGGCAGCTCCGGCACCAACATCTCCGGCACCTCCGACCTGGCTCCTCTGGACGGTCAGGCCGCAATGCTCCAGGAGCTCTTCCCCGATGCCCAGAACGTAGGCATCCTCTACTGCTCCGGCGAGCCCAACTCCAAGTACCAGGCCGACACCATCACTCCCATCCTGGAGGGAATGGGCTATACCGTAACTGAGTACACCTTTGCCGACTCCAACGATGTGGCCAACGTCACCGCCACCGCCTGCTCCGAGTGCGACGTTATCTATATCCCCACCGACAACACCGCCGCCTCCTGCACTGAGGCCATCAACAACGTGGCTCTGGTTGAGGGCGTGCCCATTATCGCCGGTGAGGAAGGCATCTGCAAGGGCTGCGGCGTTGCCACTCTGTCCATCTCCTACTACGACCTGGGCTACGAGACCGGCAAGATGGCTCTGGAGATCCTCACCGAAGGCGCCGACATCTCCACCATGGAGATCCGCTACGCTCCCCAGTTCACCAAGATGTACAACGCCTCCATCTGCGAGACTCTGGGCATCACCGTCCCTGAGGACTATGTAGCCGTGGCTGAAGAGTAAATCTTCCCCCCTGAGCACCTCAGCTGCAAACAAAAGATAAAGGAGAATCCAAGTGAGTATAGCGGTATATTTCTCTTCCCTGAGCCTTATCAAGCTGCTTAAAAACATGCCCGGCGGCGTGGCCCAGGGTCTGATATGGGGTCTGATGGCCCTTGGAGTTTACATAACTTTCAGGCTTCTGGATGTGGCCGACCTGACGGTAGACGGTTCCTTCACCACCGGAGGAGCCTGCACGGTAATGCTCATTCTGGCAGGCTGGCCCGCCTGGGCAGCCCTGCTGGTGGCGGTCCTCGCCGGTGTGGCGGCAGGTTTCTGCACCGGTATGCTCCACACCAAGCTGGGCATACCCGCCATACTTGCCGGTATACTCACTCAGTTTTCCCTCTACTCCATTAACCTGCACATTATGGGCATGGCGGCAAACAAGGCTGTGAGCGTGGATAAGTTTGACCTCATTCTCTCCTCCCGCACCGTGCCCTCTGCCATTCTCACCGGCTTTATCATTGCTCTGGCTCTGGTGAGCTTCTTCTACTGGTACTTCGGCACCGAGCAGGGCTCCGCCCTTCGTGCCACCGGCAGCAACCCAGCCATGAGCCGGGCCCAGGGCATAGACGTGAACGCCATGAAGGTGCTGGGTCTGTCCATTTCCAACGGCATCGTGGCCCTCTCCGGCGGGCTTATGGCCCAGTACCAGGGCTTTGCCGACATTAACATGGGCAGGGGCGCCATCGTCATCGGCCTTGCCGCCGTCATTATCGGCGAGGTAGTTGGCCGGGCCCTGCTGGGCAAGCACCTGAATTTCTACGGTACTCTCAGCTTTACCGTTATCGGCGGTATTCTCTACTACGCCGTGGTAGTTGTAGTGCTGTGGCTCAAGCTCAACTCCAACGACCTGAAGCTTTTTACAGCCATCATCGTGGCCGTGTTCCTCTCCGTGCCTTATCTGAGGGAGCAGTCCAAGACCTCCTTTGCCAGGCTGAAGAAGAAGGGAGGCAAACCCAATGCTTAAACTGGAGCATCTATACAAGACCTTTAATCCCGGCACTATAAACGAGAAAGTCGCTCTCTCCGACCTGTCTCTCCACCTCAAGCCCGGCGACTTCGTCACCGTCATCGGCGGCAACGGCGCCGGCAAGTCCACCATGCTCAACGCCATTGCCGGTGTCTGGGCCGTGGACAAAGGCCGGATAATTCTGGACGGAGAGGACATCACCGCCCTCCCGGAGCACAAGAGAGCCAAACTCATAGGCCGTGTCTTCCAGGACCCCATGATGGGCACCGCTCCCAACATGCAGCTGGAGGAGAATCTGGCCCTGGCCCTTCGCCGGGGACAGCGCCGGGGACTCAGCTGGGGCGTCACCAAGGCCGAGCGGGAGATCTACAGGGAAAAGCTGAAGAGTCTGAACCTGGGCCTTGAAGACAGGATGACCGTCAAGGTGGGCCTCCTGTCCGGCGGACAGCGCCAGGCCCTTACCCTGCTTATGGCCGCCCTGCAAAAGCCCAAGCTCCTGCTGCTGGACGAGCACACCGCCGCCCTTGACCCCTCCACCGCCGCCAAGGTGCTGGAGATCTCGGACAAGATAGTCCAGGAAAACCAGCTCACCGCCATGATGATAACCCACAACATGTCCGATGCCATACGCCACGGCAACCGGCTTATCATGATGAATGAGGGCAGCATCATTCTGGATATAAGCGGCGAGGAGAAGAAAAAGCTCACCAAGCAGATGCTTATGGAGAAGTTTGCCCAGATAGCTGGAGCCCAGGTGGACTCCGACCAGGTACTACTCTCCAAGTAATGAAAACGCAATAAATCGACAAAATATTCGGCAGAGCGTTGAATTGTTTTCATGTCTGTGACATAATGTGTACAGGTGATGAAAATGATTTACGCTCTGCTTATTTTATTGCTTTTGCTTTTGTTCCTTTATCTCTGCTTTAAAAAGGCCTTCGGCCGCACCTCCGGCCCCGACGACGACCCCAGAGGAGTCTCCCCCAATCCCCAGTATCAGCAGTATAAGGACCGGATACTGGCCCTGGTGGACAATATCTGTTCCTATCCCTTCGAACAGATTTACATAAAATCTGACGATGATTTGGAGCTGGCAGGAAAATATTATCAGGTACGCCCCGGGGCGCCGGTGATAATCATGTTCCACGGCTACCGCAGCATGGCCTACCGGGACTGTTCGGGGGTATTCAAGCTGGCCATGGAACTGGGCTATAACATGCTTATGCCGGACATGCGCGCTCACGGCCTCAGCCAGGGCCGTGTAATAAGCATGG
>CALXGF010000018.1 GCA_944387735.1 uncultured Oscillospiraceae bacterium | reverse complement strand
AAGCCCACTTCCTCCCCGTCCACTACAGGGAAGATGACCTCAGCCTTTCCCTTTTCAAATATCCACTCCCTCAGCAGCTCCTCCGTGGCCACCACCTGGTCGGACATTTTTTCATACTCCGCCAGGGATTTGATGAAGGAGAGTATCAGGGGGCAGTCCTCCGGAGAGGCAAAACGAAAGCTTATATCACTCATGCCGTACCTCTTCAGGAGTAGCTGGCGTAGATATCGGAGTAATCCCGCACCATGTCGTCCCCCTCGTAGGTGCCCAGGATCTTGCTCATGGCCCGGTCGTAGGCCTCGGTGCCCGGCTCATAGGGGGTGGGCTTGTAGTCGTTGTAGTTGTCCACATTGTTGGCGGCCCCCTCCAGGTCGCTGGATACGCAGCAGGGGATTATCTCGTAGCTGTCGTTGTGGATGCTGCCGTCGCCGTCCCGGCGTATCTTCAGCTGGAAGATGGCGGTGTCCGGGTCGGTGGGCTTGGTGCTGCCGCCGAAGCTCCAGTTGCCTATGGAGTAGAGGATGATGCCGTCGTTGTATTCCTCCATGGGCTGGAGACAGTGGGAGTGGCTGCCGTATATCAGGTCGGCCCCGGCGTCTATGCAGGCGTGGGCCAGCTCAACCTGGGCGTCGGTGGGCCGGTATTTCAGCTCGCCGCCCCAGTGGAACATGCACACTATGTAGTCGGCCCCCTGGGCCTTGAAGTCCTCAATGGCGGCCAGGGCCTTGTCCTTGTCGGGGATGTTGGTGCTGCCGGTGCCGATGGAGTCCCCGTCCCCGGCGGTGTATATGCCCATCTTTATGCCGCTGGGGGTGGTGATTATCTGGGCCTGCTCATCCTCGCCGTAGGCCATGCCTATGCCGTCCAGGGCGGCCTTGGTGTCCTCAAGACCGGCGTCGTTAAAGTCCATGGTGTGGTTGTTGGCGATGGTGACGAAGTCCACCCCGCCCTCCGGCAGTATCTGTATCCACTCGGCGGGACAGAGGAAGTAGAACTGGGCGTAAATGGAGTTTTGCAGCTTCTTGTCGGAGAAGCTGCACTCCAGGTTGCCAAGGGTCAGCTCGTCATCGGAGAAGTACTGGACGGTGTTGGCAAAGGGGTAACTGTAGTCCCCGTTCATCTTGGAGGCATAGTGGGCGGAACTCTGCTCAGAGAAATACTGGTTGGTGGTGAGGGTCATGTCCCCTATGCAGGAGATGGTGAAGTATTCCGGCTCCGGCTCCGGGGTGGGCTCCGGCGTGGGGGTGGGGGAGCTCTCCGGGGCCAGGACCTCCACGCTGTCTTCCAGGTTGTCGGCGGAGGCCAGGTTCTCCGGGATTATGGTCAGGGCCAGATCCAGTCTTGCCTTGGAGATAAAGACCAAGGTCAAACACAGCAGGGCCAGTATGATGACTTGCAGAACTTTTTTCATATCTCTATCCTTGTCTTCCGCCAGCCCTGTCAGGGGGCATGCCGGAGTATATATCTAAGTATAAATTATATTTCACGTCAAAATTAGACGGTAGAAGTCTACAATAGTTTCCTTACCAGGGGCAGTTTCTTTCCTGCCAGGGCCAGGAGGCCGCATATAAGGGCCAGCGTCGCCGTAAAGACGAGGAGGCTGGAGACAGGCCGCTCCAGACTCATGTTCAGACCCAGGAGCTGGAGGATATTTATCAGCATGGGGTGGAGCAGGTATATGCCCAGGGTGGCGTCGGCCAGGGCGGCCCAGGCTTTGGGATGCCGGAACTGCCGGGACTTCAGGGCCTGGAAGAAGCAGAATATCATGGTGGCCTGGATGAGGCTGGGCAGGGAGAAGTAGCTGAAGAGCCAGCCGTCGGCGATCTGCTTGTAATTGGAATACCAGATATTGCCCCAGGTGGTGAGGGCCGTAACGGCCAGGAATACCGCCGGGGCGATGATGAGCCAGCTTTTCTTGAAGTCTTTGCCGCTGAGCCAGTAGCCCCAGACGGCATAGCCCAGATAGGGCAGGTAGTCGAAAGAGAAGTTCAGGGTTATGCGGTAGAGTATGGGGGCGGTGTCCGGAGTGAGGTTGAAGTTTGCAAAGAGTATGGACACGCCGAAAAAGAGAAACAGCAGATAGCCTGCCGGCAGCTTCCCGCCGTGGATGGCTGCATGGGCAACAGGCAGAAAGAGGCAGCAGAGCGCCATTGCCGTGAGGAACCACAGGTGGTAGTGGCCCTGGACGAAGGAATAGACAAAGTCGTAGAGGCTGCCGAAGCTTCCGGAGGCCAGACGGCTCAAAAGAGCGTAGGCCAGGGACCAGAAGCAGAAGAGCCCCAGCAGCCGCAGGGGGTGCCTTTTAAGGAAGCTTTTAAGCTCCAGTCTCTCCCTGGAGAGAAAGAGGGCCCCGGTGAGCATGAAGAACACCGGCACGCTGCCCCGCATCATGGTGCTTATGAAGCTGAGGGAGACAAAGGCCTGGGAATCCAGGGGACAGATGTGGTACAGCTCCGCACTGGTATGTATAAAGAGGACCATAAAGCAGGCCGCAATGCGGCACAGGTCCAGCTCAGTTCGTCTCATTTATGTGCAGTTCCTTTTCATAGATAAGCGCCAATTTTTCCCGGCGGCTGAGGGCTTTTATCTGCCGCTCCCGGCTCATGGCCTGGTGCGGGCTGGGAAAAGCCTGAGAATAGACCAGCTCCACCGGCAGATGGGAGCGGGTGTATTTGGCGCCTTTACCGGAGGCGTGGGCGGCCAGACGCTTTTCCAGGTCCTTGGTCCAGCCGGTGTAGAGGCTGCCGTCCCCGCAGCGGAGGATGTATACAAAGTTCACCGGCGTATCTGCCGCACATTCTTTTCAAACTTGCTCCTGGGGCCCATGACCTCCCGGCCGCAGCCGCAGCAGCGGAGCTTGAAATCCGCCCCGATGCGCAGCACCAGCCAGTCCCGGCTGCCGCAGGGGTGGGGCTTTTTCATGGTGAGGATGTCGCCAAGCTGGATGTCCATTACTTTTTTATCTCCTCCCAGTAGCGGCGGGCGGCCTGTTCGGTCTTGTTGTCGCCGTACTCGTAGTAGCGGGCGTTTTTCAGCTCGTCGGGCAGATACTGCTGCTTCACCCCGCGGTGGGGGAAGCTGTGGGGGTATTTGTAGCCCTGCTCCCGTTCAAAGCCGGTGCCGTCGGCGTGGACGTTCTGGAGCTCCCTGGGTATGGCCCCGGTGCGCCCGGCCCTCACGTCGGAGAGGGCGGCGTCTATGGCCAGGCAGGCGGTGTTGGACTTGGGGGCGGTGGCCAGGACCAGGCAGGCCTCCGCCAGGGGCAGCCTTGCCTCCGGCAGGCCCAGCTGCAAAGCCGAGTCCACGCAGGCCTTCACTATGGGCACGGCCAGGGGATAGGCCAGGCCGATGTCCTCGCTGGCGGAGCAGAGTATGCGGCGGCAGGCGCCTATAAGGTCTCCCACCTCCAGCAGCCTTGCCAGATAGTGCATGGCGGCGTCGGGGTCGGAGCCCCGGAGGGATTTCATCAGGGCGGAGAGGATGTCGAAGTGTTCGTCCCCCTCCCGGTCGTAGCGCATGGCGCTGCGCTGGGAGATGGCGGCGGCGTCCTCCAGACTTATCTCCTGCCGCTCCCCGGCGGCGGAAAAGAGCAGCTCCACGGAGTTGATGGCCTTGCGCACGTCCCCGCCGCAGGCGGAGCTTATCCGTTCCAGCACCCCTTCCCCCAGGCTCAGGGGCCGGTCCCGGCGGGAGTTCATGATGTCCACCGCCCGCTGCACGGCTTTGGCGATGTCCGGGGGGCTCACGGCTTTGAACTCAAACACGGTGGAGCGGCTGAGGATGGCGTTAAAGACGCAGAAATAGGGGTTTTCCGTGGTGGAGGCGATGAGGGTTATCCGTCCGTCCTCTATGAATTCCAGCAGGGACTGCTGCTGTTTTTTGTTGAAATACTGTATCTCATCCAGATACAGCAGCACGCCGCCGGGGGTGAGGAAGGTGTCCAGCTCGTCTATTATCTTCTTGATGTCGGCTATGCCGGCGGTGGTGGCGTTGAGCTTGCGCAGGGAGCGCTTGGTGCGCTGGGCGATTATCCGGGCAACGGTGGTCTTGCCGGTGCCGGAGGGGCCGTAGAATATCATGTTGGGTATCTGGCCGCTGTCCACGATGCGCCGGAGCATGCCGTCTTTTCCCAGGATATGGCGCTGGCCCACCACGTCCTCCAGACTGTCGGGCCGTATCTCGTCTGCAAGGGGTTTGTACATCGCAGCTCCTTCTCTTTAAAAAACTGGCTTTTTCAACGGCAGCCCCAGTCGCCGGGACAAAGGCCGCCTTTGATTCCATTATAAAAGACATTATAGCACCGGGGGCGCTTTTTGTAAAAGGTATAGTTATGAAGGAACGATGAAATTTTCTCCGGGGGAACTTTGCCTTGTGGACAAGCGTCAAAGTATGCAGTATAATCAGTTTACATATTCTTGTGAAAAGGAGAATGAAAAATGGCAAGAGGAAGAATAAAAGCCGTTTTGTTTATAGTAGTTTTCATCCTGGCCGTGGCCATCGGCTGCAACGCCCTTATAGGCATGGCCAATATGAAAAATGAGGAGCCGGAGACCACCGGCGACCCATTCCTGACGACTCCCGACCCAAATTCCCAGACCGGGAGCTCCGGGGCGCCTGCCACAGTGGCCCCCACGGTGGTTCCCACTGCTGCGCCTACCGTGGTCCCCACTGCGTCGCCCACGCCTGCGCCCACACCCACTCCCACCCCTGCGCCCACCCCCACTCCAGCTCCTGCGGGCCAGGTCCTGGGCAGCGGCAGCTTCAGCTCTGAGACCGGCGTGCCCATAAACATCCGGGCAAACTGGACCGCCACTGCGCTGGACAGCGAGCGGGTGCAGGTAAAGGTGGAGGTCATCCTTGACTCCTACGCCCTGCACATAGCCGAGAGCTACGGGGCCTTGAACGTCAGCGTTGGCGACCAGTACGCCAGCAGCAATACCCCCGCCGTGGACTATGACGGCAACGAGCAGCTGAGCACCGTCCTGGGCAGCACTACCCACACTCTGAATCTGGCCCAGGGCCAGAGCAGCAGCTACACCGTAGCCGTGGAATACCACTTCGGCGGCACCTACAGCGACCAGGAGCTGCCGGTGATAGAGTGCGGCGGCTCCATCCAGCTGAGCCGCTGAGAGCTGAGGGAAAGATATGAGGACGCAAGAACAGGTAAACGAGATAGTGCGCCTGCTGCTGGCGGAATACCCGGAGGCGGACTGCACTCTGGACTGGCGCAAGGACTATGAGCTGCTCTTCTCCGTGCGCCTGGCCGCCCAGTGTACCGACGAGCGGGTGAACAAGATAACCCCCGCCCTCTTTGCCCGCTTCCCCACTTTGGAGGCCTTTGCCCAGGCGGATGTGGGAGAGGTGGAGGAATATGTCCGCTCCTGCGGCTTCTTCCGCTCCAAGGCCCGGGACATCGTGGCCTGCGCCAATGTGCTGCTGGAAAAGCACGGCGGCAAGCTGCCCTCCACCATGGAGGAGCTGACGGCCCTGCCCGGCG
>CALXGF010000017.1 GCA_944387735.1 uncultured Oscillospiraceae bacterium | reverse complement strand
CTGGTGCACCATTGACAGTCTCCCCACCTACGACACCAACTTCTCCGCCACCATGAAGATTAAGAAGGGCGGCATCGCCACCATCACCGCCAGCTGGAGCAGCGACCTGGGCTCCAACCTAAAGGGCTACATTGGCACCAAGGGCACCGCCTTCCTGAGAGGCCGGGACATGTTTGAGTTTGATGAGCTCAGCTACAAGACAGAGGACATGGCTCAGCCCGTCACCATCACCTATAACGATTCCTACAAATATGACCAGGACGGAGTCATCTTCCCCATCCACCAGCATTTCCAGGACTGCCTGAAAAACGGCACTCCCATCTGCACGCCTCTGGACGAGGGCATCAAGGTCCTGAAGCTCTCCACCCTGGCCCTGGAATCCTCCAGAGAGCACAAGGAGATCATTCTTGCAGAAAGGATGTAAGTCATGGATCAGAAAGAATTGACCGCACTGAAAGATAAAGCCACGGAGCTGCGCATCCGTGTGATAGACATGATATGGAAGGCCCAGAGCGGTCATCCCGGCGGCTCCCTGTCCGTGGCGGATTTTATGACCGCCTGTTACTTCCACTTTATGCGAGTTGACCCCCAGAACCCCCGCTGGCCGGACCGGGACCGCTTCGTCCTGTCCAAGGGCCATGTGTGCCCCGCCCAGTACGCAGCCCTGGCCATGAAGGGCTTCTTCCCCATGGAGGCGCTGGACACCCTGCGCAAGGAGGGCTCCATGCTCCAGGGCCACCCCAGCATGAACAAGTGCCCCGGCATCGACATCTCCACCGGCTCCCTGGGCCAGGGCTTCGCCTGTGGCGTGGGCATGGCCATGGCCGGCAAGATGGACGGCAAGGATTACCGGGTGTATGTGGCTGTGGGCGACGGCGAGTGCCAGGAGGGCGAGATCTGGGAGGCCGCACAGACCGCTCACAAGTACAAGCTGGACAACCTGGTGGTCTTTGTTGACAACAACGGCCTGCAGCTGGACGGTACCACCGACGAGGTCATGCCCAACATTGACCTGGGCAAGAAGTTCGCCGCCTTCGGCTTTGACACCTATGAGATAGACGGCAACGACATGGAACAGGTAGTGGCCGCCCTGGAGCTGGCCAGGGTCGTCAGGAACGGCCGCCCCAAGTGCGTCTATGCCCACACCGTAAAGGGCAAGGGCGTCAGCTTCATGGAGAATCAGGTGGGCTGGCACGGCGTGGCCCCCAACGACGAGGAGTACAAGCAGGCTATGGAGGAGCTGAAAGCCCTCTACATTGAGAAGGAGGCCTGAGCATGGAGACTAAAAAGATCCCTACCCGCAACGGCTTCGGCGAGGCCATTGTTGAACTGGGCAAAGAGAACAAGGACATTCTGGTAGTAGACATAGACATCGGCAAGTCCTGCAAGACCGGCGAGTTCAGAAAACAGCTGCCGGAGCAGTACATAAACGTGGGCATCGCCGAGCAAAACGGCGCCGGCGTGGCCGCCGGTCTGGCTACCTGCGGCAAGATACCCGTTGTGGTGACTTACGCCGCCTTCGGCTCCATGCGTATCTGCGAGATGATCCGGCAGGAGATCTGCTATCCAAAGCTGAATGTTAAAATCGCCTGCTCCCACGGCGGCGTGACTCCTGCCAACGACGGCGCCAGCCATCAAGCCATTGAGGACATGGGTATTCTCCGCACCATCCCCAACATGACCGTCATTATGCCCGCAGACTACGCCTCCGCCAAGGCCCTGGTAAAAAAGGCCGCCGCCTATGAGGGCCCCGTGTACCTGCGCTTTACCCGTGACGCCGTCCCCGTGATCTACGGGGAGGACGAGGACTTCGAGATAGGCAAAGCAAAGCGGCTCAGAGACGGCGGGGACGTGGCTATCATCGCCAACGGAGACACCGTATGCCTTGCCCTCCAGGCCGCCGAGGCTCTGGCCGCTCAGGGCCTTCAGGCCCGTGTGCTGGATATGCACACCATAAAGCCCCTGGATAACCAGGCCGTGGCCGCCTGTATAGACGAGATAGGCAAGATAATCACCGTGGAGGACCACAACATTCTCAACGGTCTGGGCAGCGCCGTGGCCGAGGTCATCGCCGAAGCCGGCAAGGGCAGGCTCAAGCGCATAGGCATCCAGGACCAGTTCGGTCAGTCCGCCCCCTACCAGCGTCTGCTGGAGATGAACGGCATTACCGTAGAAAACATAGTCGCCCTGGCTCAGAGTCAGTGGTAAGCTTGGGAAGGCCCCTTCCCAAATAAACAGGTTCAATTTTTAATTGAGACATACAACAAAACATTACTGAGGAGGAAAACTACTGTGAAAAAATTCTTGGCACTTGCTCTGGCGGTCCTGATGATCGCATCCCTGGCCGCCTGCTCCGGCGGTTCCGACACTTCCGCTGAGACCGCCCAGAGCGGCGACGGCTCCGTTGAATACGATGAAATCACTCTCACCATGGCCGTCACCGGCACCGACACCCAGATCGACACCCAGGTGGGTCAGGAATTTGCCCGTCTGGTGGAAGAGGCCACCAACGGCAGCGTCATAATCGACGTGTTCCCCAATGACCAGCTGGCCGGCGGCAACGCCACAAAGGGCATGGAGATGCTGGCCGACGGCTCCGTGGATATCGCCGCCTACGCCACCGTCACCATGGGCGCCCTGGACGAGCGGCTCACCATCGGCATCACCCCCTGGATCTTTGACGACTACACCCAGGCCCGCACCGTTATCGACGAGAC
The DNA here is from genome assembly GCA_944387735.1 of uncultured Oscillospiraceae bacterium. Lineage (GTDB taxonomy): Bacteria > Bacillota > Clostridia > Oscillospirales > Oscillospiraceae > Limivicinus. The sequence goes on along the minus strand of CALXGF010000017.1, from coordinate 5,963 downwards.
CGGTCTGGACTACTACGCCGGCATTCTGGCCGAGCAGAACATCACCCTGCTGGGCTCCTTCCACAACGGCTTCAGGCAGCTCACCAACAACAAGCGCCCCGTTCTCACTCCCGATGACCTGGCCGGTCTGAAAATCCGTACTCCCGGCAGCGCCATCTATCAGGACACCTTCACCGCTCTGGGCGCCAGCCCCTCCACCCTTAACTGGAGCGAGTGCTTCACCGCTCTCCAGCAGGGCACCATCGACGGCCAGGAGAACGGTCTGAGCATCACCAGCACCTCCGGCGTCCTGGAGGTTCAGCCTTACGTCACTATCTGGAGCTACAGCTACGAGAACGACCTGCTCATGTTCAATACCGACGTCTGGAACAGCCTTAACGAGGCCACCCAGCAGGTCCTGAAGGAAAAGGCTGTTGAGGCCTGCAACTGGGGCCGCGACATCGTGGAGGCCGAGCACGACACCCTTATCGAGGAGTTCCGCACCGAGGGCGCCCAGGTGGATGTGCTTACCGACGAGCAGCTCCAGCTCTTTAAGGACAAGGTCGCCGACGTTAAGGCCGAGTTCCTGGCCCAGTTTGACGCCGAGGCCCTGGCTGCCTTCGGTATCGAGGGATAAGATACGCTTTATCCGGGAAGAGCTGTCCTCAGCTCTTCCCTCACATTACGGAAGGTAAGGAGCTGCTATGATTAAAAAGATCATCGACAATATTGAAGAGATCATCTGTCTGATTTCTCTGTCCGTGATGACCTTGCTCACCTTTGCAAACGTCGTCACCCGATATGTATTCAATTTCTCCATGAACTTCGCAGAAGAGATATCCACCTATATGTTCGTTCTTCTCAGCCTCTTCGGCGCTTCCATCGCCGCAAAGCGGGGAGCTCACCTGGGCTTTACCCTGCTGGCCGACCATGTCCCCGCTATAGTGTCCCGCATCTTTGAGGTTATCTGCGCTCTGGCGGGCTTCCTGTTTGCCGGCGTTATATTCTACTACGGAATCGACATGACCATCACCCAGTTCCAGAGAGGTCAGCTCTCTTTGGGGGCCCAGATCCCCGAATGGATATACGGCTCCTTTGTGCCTCTGGGCTCTCTCTTTCTTATGATCCGTTTTCTGGAGCTGCTTGTCAAGGCTGTCCGGGGGCAGGCCGCCGTCCGGGAGGACGTGCTGGCCGACGCCATGGCTGCCGCCGGTACGGATAAGGAGGGTTAAGAAATGGTAACAACTATACTTTTCGGTCTCTTTGCCCTATTTTTGCTGCTGGGCGCCCCAATAGCCACCTGTTTGGGAATGTCCAGCGTGGCAGCCATGATAGCTCTTGGCGCCGGCAGATCCCTGGACGTGGTCCTGGGCACCGTGCCCCAGCTGGTCTCCGCCGCCATAACCAAGTCCGTCCTTATGGCCATCCCCTTCTTTATACTGGGCGGAAATATAATGGAGAAATCCGGCATTTCCTCCCGGCTCATTAACCTGGCTCAGTCCTGCGTGGGTCACTTCAAGGGCGGCGTAGCCATGGTGTGCGTGCTGGTGGCCTGCTTCTTCGCCGCTATCTCCGGCTCCGGTCCGGCTACAGTGGCCGCTCTTGGACTTATACTCATCCCCGCCATGATAGAGGTTGGCTATAAGCCCGCCTTCGCTGCGGCCCTTATGGCCACGGCAGGCGCCATCGGCGTTATAATCCCGCCTTCCATCACCTTCGTTGTCTACGGCTCCATCTCCGATGTTTCCATAGGCGATCTGTTCATCTCCGGCGTCATCCCCGGTCTACTTATGGGCGCCGCCCTGATACTCATCACCCTGTGGCTTGGACGCAAGGCCGAGCTGAAGCTGCTGCCCAGAGCCAGCTGGAAAGAGCGCTGGGCAGCCTTTAAAGAGGCTTTCTGGGGACTGCTGATGCCTGTCATCATCCTTGGCGGCATCTATGGCGGCATCTTTACTCCCACCGAGGCCGCCGCAGTCTCCGCCGTGTACGGACTTTTTGTGGGCCTCTTCGTCTACCGCAGCCTCAGTCTGAGGGACATGAAGAAGATACTTATCGACTCTGCATCCACCACCGCTGTGGTCATGCTCATCACCGCTGCCGCCTCCCTCTTCGCCTACGTCCTCACCCGCGCCCGCATCGACGTGGCCATCAGCTCCGCACTGGAGACCTTTGCCGGCGGCAACACCGTAATCTTCCTTATCATTGTCAACATCTGCCTGCTCATTGCCGGCTGCTTCCTGGACTCCACCTCCGCCCTGTACATTTTCACTCCCCTGTTCCTGCCTGTGGCCCAGGCCCTGGGCATGAACCTGGTACATTTCGGCACCATTATGATAGTTAACCTGGCTATCGGCCTGGTCACTCCTCCTGTGGGCGTGAACCTGTATGTGGCCTGCGGCATAGCTAAAATCGATTTGAAAACCATATCCAAGGCGGTGGTTCCTCTTATCATAGCCTCTCTTGTGGTTTTGCTGCTGGTCACCTATGTGCCTCAGCTCTCCCTGGCCCTGTTAGGCGGAGCCTGAACACATGAATTATATCTTGAGCTAGAAGAACGGGCATGGTATAAAACCATGCCTGTTTTTCAATCGCCGCCCATATCGTTAAATAAACTGCGCTTTGACGCTCTCATGTGTTGACAATCTTATGAGGAGAGTGTTAAAATTGTGCTAATCTTGTATGATGAGGTTACAAAAATGCCCCCTTTCAGTCCAGTCACCAACAATAAACTGTATATCCAGATTTACAATCAAATAAGGGATGCCATTATGAACGGCAGCTTCAAGGTGGGCGATAAATTACCCAGCGAAAAGGAGTTCTGTGAGATGTTCGGCGTCAGCCGGGTGCCGGTGAGAGAGGCTCTCAGCGCCCTGGAGCTCAACGGGCTGGTGGAGTCCGTCCACGGAGCGGGAGTATTTGTAAAGGAGGTCAGCGTCCTTACCAATGATTGGATAGAGGAGACCGACCCCCAGGATATTATTCAGGCCCGTAAGCTCATTGAGCCGGAGATAGCCCGCTGTGCCGCATTGCACATCAGCGAGGCGGAAAAGGTGCGGATGCGCGAGATAATGGATCGTTTCCGTCAGGAGGCCGAGGATAACCGCTATTCCGAAATAACCGATCGGGATTTCCACACCAGCATCGCCAGAGCCAGCGGCAACCACATGTACATGGTCATGTGCGACATGATATGGAAGGCCATGAAACAGCGGATGTGGAGCCTCATTCTCAGCCGCACCGTCACCGCCGAGGAAAACCGCAAGCAGCACTACAAGGAGCACATGGAAATAGCTCAGGCCATCCTCTCCGGCAGTTCGGAGCTGGCTTACAATATTATGAAGGCCCACATGGAGGACCTGGAACGCCGCTACTGGTCCTAAACATGCAAAAAAGGAAGGGAAATTTCCCTTCCTTTTTTGCAGCTTATCCCGCCTGCTCGGCCACATATATGGAGGCTCGGCTCTGGATATTGCTCACAGTGTCTTCCAGGCTCTTGTCCCCGGCAAAATAGGCTGCGGCCTCAGTGCTGATTATCTCTGTGAGGGTGTCGTCCTGTCTTGCCATCTTCTCCGTGGAGTAGACCAGCTCCCTGAGTTTATCCGCATCCTGCCGGGTGAAGCTGTCCTCAGGGAACATGGTGTCCTCATGTATGGACTTATCCACCAGCTTTTCAAAGGCGGCCCTGGTAACGGGTATGCCGAAAAACAGGTCTCCTCCGTACTCCTGGTTCTCCGGCAGCAGCGCCAGGCGCAGGAAGTCCCAGGCCGCCTCCTTGTGCTGGCTGGAGGCCATTATGCCGTAGCCCTTTTTACCGTACTCGGCGGCGTCGGTGAAATAGCTGCCGTTTCCCGAAGTTCCGGGGAAGCCGGCATACTCATAATCCCCCTGGAAGAAGTTTTTGCTCAAGGTGGCAGAATTGCCTATTCCCAGCACCGGTTCCATGAGCACCGGCGTCACCGCCTCGGTGGTATAGGGAGTATCCTTTACGAATTGCAGCAGCCGGGCAAAGCCCCCCTCATCAAAGCTGCATTTCCCGCTCTCCCAATCCACATACTCCCCGCCGGAGATGCGGCAGAGCATGTTCAGCATATAGTCCCGGTCCCTGTGCCAGAAGTACACCGGCGTCCCTGCCGGGCGGTTTGCTACCATTTCCTCCACATAGTCCATGGTCCAATCCTCCCGGCCGGGAAACAGCTCTGCCCTGACGGAGAGGCTGAGCACGTCCACCTGTGTCAGCAGCTCGTAGAGCCCGCCCTTTCTTATCATGCTCTCCAGCGCCGGCTCTATAAAGTCCTCCCTGCTTATGCTCTCATCGGCATCTATGTAGGGCAGCAGGTCCACAAACAGTCCTGCGTCTATGCTGTTTTGGGGCAGCGAGGGGGTGTAGACTATGTCCGGACTGTCCTGAAGCACCAGCTCCAGTATCTCCTGTTGGCTCAGCTCATGGCCGGAACCTATAAACTCATATTCCACCTTATAGTTCTCATTGGTGCTGTTGAAGCGAAGCGCAGCATTCAGGATGGCCGTGTCGTAGACGCCCCGGAGCCTTATGAGCTCCCTGTCCTTCACCAGGCCCGGACTCACCTTCTGTATGTTTCTGGAAGTTATCCCCGCCATGTAATAGTCCCCGGCGGCGCTCTGCACTGCCATGACCATTTCCTGGGTAAATTCCAGGCTGGTAGCCACTTCCAGCCATTTGAAAAGGCCCTCGGTCTCCCCGGTGTTCACATTCAGGCTCACCAGGCCGTTGTCCTGGGAGAGAAAGGCCTCTCCCTTTTCGCTGACATAGTAGCCGTAGCAGTTGGCCTCGGTCTTTACCAGGGGCCCAAGAGCACAGGTCTCCATGTCAAAGGAGCGCAGACCGATATCCCCGTTCTCCTCTCCGTAGGCATAGAGCTCTTCGCCGCAGCGCAGCACCAGATTGAAGTTGAAGCCCTCCAGGGGAATGGTCTCCAGAAGCTGGGCCTGGCTGTCGATTATATAGGCGTTTTCAAAGTCGCAGAGCGCCGCCCTGTCCGCCCCCAGAGGCGTCAGATCGCTGAACACCGGAGTGGAGGACTCGGTTCCGGCTATGGCTTCAAAGCCCACTTCAGCCCGGCTCAGCTCCTCTCCGGAGGCGCAGTCATAGCGCAGAACGTAAAAGCTGCCTTCATCCCCGCTCTCCGTGAAATACTGCCTCACCAGCACCCACAGCACCCCGTCACAGACGTCAAAGCCGCTTATGCCGTAGTTGGAAAAGCCCCTGCTGTCTCTGCCTCCGAAATCCTCCCCTTTAAAGGGCAGGAAGCTCCAGCTCTCGCTGCCCAGCTCCATGGCGCACAGCCTGTAATCTTCCCCGCCTCCGCACACGGCCAGCAGCTTGTCCCCCTCTATGGTCATGAGACGCACGGAAGAGCAGCCCTCCGGCAGCTCTATCACCTGGGGGATATAGCCCGGGACCATTTCCGCCGGGCCGTCTCCGGCATCCGTATTCCCGGAGCGGACAGGGGCTTCGCCCTTGCCCGCCCCCTCTTTTCCGCAGGCGCACAGGCCCAGCAGCAGCGTCATGACCAACAGCAGGGCTAAGATTTTTTTACTCATTCAGTCCACCTCCGCAACTTTTTATTTCCGACGACTTCTATATGTAATAACGTGGCTTCAGGCCCCCTTGTTCCGGAGCTTTTTAAGAATTAAGAATTCTTAAGATTTTCCCTCCCACTGAGCCGTATTTACTTATTCGCATTTATTTGTTATATTGGAAAAAAGAAAAGGAAAGGGTGAATACGCCTATGGAAATCAGACGAGCCGAACTTAAAGAGAGAGCCAAAGACCTTATATCCCGCTCCAAGCCCAAGGTACTGCTGGTGGGACTTGTGTATATCGCCATATGCTTTGTGCTGTATATGCTCTCCTCCAGGCTTCTGGGTCTGAACTACACGGATACTTTAAGCGAGCTGTACACCGAGTACCTGGAAAGCGGGAATCTGGAGTATGCCCTCCAG